>NZ_JBMGQR010000007.1:0-103096 GCF_049059935.1 Solicola agrisoli
CTCTCACGCGACATCGACGGGTCCGCGCCGTTCGGGTACGACGTGTTCCGCCCGACGGTGGGCGCCGTCGTCGTCGGCGCCACGACCACGCGGTGGGTGCTGCGCCAGGAGGGCGGCACCTGGCCATTCACCCTGCCCACCTGGGTGTTCACCCACGACACCGGGATGCGGGTCGAGGGTGGTGACGTCCGCGTGGTGAGCGGGGACGTCACCGACCACCACGCCGCGGTGGTCGAGTCGGCCGGTGACCTCGACGTGTGGCTGATGGGCGGCGGCGCGCTCGCCCGGCAGTACGTCGACGCGGGCCTGGTGGACGAGGTGGCCGTCCAGTACGCGCCCTGCACCCTCGGCGCCGGCGCCCCCGTCCTCCCCACCCGCTCGGAGTGGGAGCTCGTCGACCACGGCCGCAACGGCGACTTCCTGTGCGCGCGGTGGCGCCGCGCGAGCAACCTCTCGACGTAGCGCGCGATACCTCTCGCTGACGGGTGCCCGGTCCCGCTAGACCGCAGTACTGCGGGTCTGGGCGCGCGGTGGGCAAGGCGCGGCGACCGAAGCCGGGCGTTCTCTGCCCTGCGAGCGTCGCCGCAACGCAGCCACTGGGATGCCCAGGCCCGCAGTCAGTCGAGGCAGAACTCGTTGCCCTCGGGGTCCGACATGACGATGAACCCGATCTCGGACCGGGCGGGGTCGGGCTCGAACCGCTCGCGGCGCGTGGCGCCGAGGGCGACGAGGCGGTCGGACTCGGCCTCGAGGGCCGCCATCCGCTCGTCGCCGCGCAGGTCGGGGGCGCTGCGGACGTCGATGTGCACGCGGTTCTTGGCGGTCTTGTCCTCGGGGACCTTCTGGAAGAAGATCCGCGAGCCGCGGCCGTCGGGGTCGACGATGGCCGAGGCGCGGTTGCGCTCCTCCTGGGGCACGCCCCAGGCGTCGAGGGCGTCGTCCCACGTGGCGAAGCCCTCCGGCGGGCTCTGCACCTGGTAGCCGAGGACCTCCGCCCAGAACGCGGCCAGCGCCGCGGGGTCGTCGCAGTCGTACGTCACCTGGATGTCTCGTGCCATGTCGTCGATCCTGCACCACGTCGGTGACAGGAACCGCCCATGTCGGACTCCGAGACCGCGACGCCCCCGGCGCCGACCTGTGTCAGGGGATGGTCGTGACGGTGGCCCGGTTGGCCGCCGACACCACCGCGCGCAGCGACGCGACGACGATGTTGGCGTCGATGCCGACGCCCCACACGATCTCGTCGCCCACCTCGGCCTCGACGTACGCCGCGGCCTGGGCGTCGCCGCCGGCCGAGAGCGCGTGCTCGGAGTAGTCGAGCACCCGGATGTGCGCGCCGGCCGACCGCATGCCGTCGACGAACGCGGCCACCGGGCCGTTGCCCTCGCCCTTGAAGGACTGCGGCTCTCCGCGGACGGTGAGGTCGACGGTCATCTCGTCGCGGCCGTCGGCCGAGACCTGCGAGCGGACGCCCTCGAAGGTGTAGGCGTCGGCGCGGTCGAGGTACTCGCCACGGAACGCGGCCCAGATGGCGTCGCCGCTCATCTCGCCGGCCTCGCCCTCGGTGAGCTGCTGGACGACCCGGCTGAACTCGATCTGCAGGCGGCGCGGGAGGTCGAGGTGGTGCTCCGAGCGCAGCAGGTACGCGACGCCGCCCTTGCCCGACTGGCTGTTGACGCGGATGACCGCCTCGTAGGAGCGGCCGACGTCGTGCGGGTCGATCGGCAGGTAGGGGGCCTCCCAGTCGATCTCCGAGACCGGGACGCCCTGCTCGGCGGCACGGTGCTCGAGGTCCTCCAGGCCCTTCTTGATCGCGTCCTGGTGCGAGCCCGAGAACGCCGTGTAGACCAGGTCGCCCGCGTACGGGTGGCGCGGGTGCACGGGCAGTCCGGTGCAGTACTCGACGGTGCGACGGACCTCGTCGATGTCGGAGAAGTCGATCTGCGGGTCGATGCCCTGGCTGAACAGGTTCATGCCCAGGGTGACGAGGTCGACGTTGCCGGTGCGCTCGCCGTGGCCGAACAGGCAGCCCTCGACGCGGTCGGCGCCGGCCATCAGGGCGAGCTCGGTGGCGGCGACGGCGGTGCCGCGGTCGTTGTGCGGGTGCAGCGAGATCGCGGCGTGCTCGCGGCGGCTCAGGTGGCGTCCGAACCACTCGATCTGGTCGGCGTAGGTGTTGGGCGTGGCCATCTCGACGGTGGCGGGCAGGTTGAGGATGATCTCGCGGCCGGCCTCGGGCTGCCAGACGTCCATCACGGCCTCGCTGACCTCGAGCGAGAAGTCCAGCTCGGCGCCGGTGAAGATCTCGGGCGAGTACTGGTAGCCGAAGTCGGTGTCGGGCAGGTACTGCTCGGCGTGCTTCATCACCAGCTCGGTGCCGCGGACCGCGATGGCGCGGCACTCGTCGCGTCCGACCCCGAACACGACGCGGCGGAACAGCGGGGCGACGGCGTTGTACAGGTGCACGTTGGCGCGCGGGACGCCGACGAGCGACTGGATCGTGCGCTCGATCAGGTCCTCGCGGGCCTGGGTGAGCACCGAGATCGTCACGTCGTCGGGGATCAGGCCGTCCTCGACCAGGTGCCGGACGAACGCGAAGTCGGTCTCGCTGGCCGACGGGAAGCCGACCTCGATCTCCTTGTAGCCCATGCGGACCAGGAGGTCGAACATCCGGCGCTTGCGGGCCGGCGTCATCGGGTCGATCAGGGCCTGGTTGCCGTCGCGGAGGTCGGTGGACAGCCAGCGCGGCGCGGCGTCGATCGTCTGCGACGGCCAGGTGCGGTCGGGCAGGTCGATCGGCGGGAAGGCGCGGTAGCGACCGAACGGCATGGGGCTGGGCTGCTGCGGGGAGATGCTCATGTGCGTGTCCTCGTCGGGTTCGAGATGACGGTGGCCGAAGGATGCTCGGTGGCCGGACACAGGACGAACTCCGCGACGAGGGGGTCCGGCCTGGCTAGGCGGCGACCTCGGCGCGGCAGCGAAGGAGGAGGCTGTGCTGCAGCATGATGTCGGCCAACGTACCAGGACGGCTCCCGCGGCGCCCACGCTCCTCCTCGCCCGTCGCTCGCCGGCCGTCGGCCTGACGCGCCGGGGTGTGCGGGCGTCCCTACGATGGGACGGTGCCCAGCCACGCCGCCCGACCACGACGACGTCTGCTCCCCCTGGTGGTCGGCGTCCTCGTGGCCGCCCTGGTGGTCGTGGCGGCCGTCGCCTTCGGGCTCGCTCGTGGTGATGGGTCGGACCCGACGACGGCGCCCCGCACCTCCGCCCCGACGACTCCCCCGGCCACCGCGGCGCCGGCGCCGGCCGTCGACGCCTGCTACGCGCTGCCCGCCTCGGCGCTGCAGTCCGCGCACGACGAGACGCCCGCCGTCGCGTGCACGGCCGACCACACGTCCCAGACGTTCGCCGTCGGCACGCTGACCGACGCCGACCTCGGCGACCCCGACGACGTCGACACCGGGCTCCTCGCGCAGCGGGCGGACGCGCAGTGCCGTGCCGCGCTGCCGGCCCACGTCGGCGCCGACGCGAGGACGGTGGCGCTCTCACGGCTGCGCACCGCCTGGTTCGTGCCCACCGAGGAGGACATCGCGCTCGGGGCGCGCTGGCTGCGCTGCGACGTGGTGTCGCTGCGGGATGAGAGCTCGCTCGCGCAGCTCCCCGACTCGAGCGAGGCGATGCTCTCCACCGCCGACAAGCTGGAGCGCTGGCGCACCTGCGCGCAGGCCACGCTCGGCCAGCTGCAGGCCGGCCAGGGACAGCGGATGTGCGCGCTCGACCACAACTGGCGCACGGTCGGCACCCGCAAGGTCGGCGAGGCGGCCGACGCGTGGCCCGGCGACGCCGCCGTCCGCGGACGCGTGCTCGAGCGCTGCGAGTCGCAGGTGCGCGAGTACGTCGACGACCCCCTGGCCACCGTCACGGTCGGGTGGCTGCCGCCCACGCAGGCGCAGTGGGCCGAGGGTGCCCGCTACGGCCTGTGCTGGGCCGAGACCGACTGAGCGCGCTCGCCCCTCCGCGACCCCGCCAGCACCTACACTGACGCGGTCACGAGTCCGCTCCAACCGGGGGAGCCCATCTCCATGCGATCCATCCACGCACGCGCGCGTCGACCCTGGCCGCTGGCCGTCGTGTGCGTCCTCCTTCTCGTCCTCGCCGCCTGCGGCTCGGCCGAGAACGCCGCGCTCGACGCCGAGGACTCCGCGTCCACGTCCGAGCCCACCGACGAGCCGACCGACGAGCCCACGGACGAGCCGACGACCGAGACCACGACGCCTCCCACCACCGCCGCGCCGACCACGCCGGCGCCGCCCGCCGCGCCGACCGTCGGCCAGTGCCGCAACCTCAACGCGCTCGACGTCCGCGCGCGGATCGCGACGCTCACCACCGCCCCGATCGCGTGCAGCACCAGCCACAACGCCCAGACCTACAAGGTCGGCACCCTCACCAACGCCATCTCCTCGGCGATCAGCGGCGGCAACCGGGTGACGATCTTCGCGGCCGCCCGCCGCACCTGCGAGCTCGACCTCCCGGCCTACCTGGGCGTCGACGACGAACGGCAGAAGCAGTCGCAGTTCGACTTCGTCATCTCGGTGCCCACCTCGAGCGAGGTGGCCGCCGGCGCCAAGTGGGTCCGGTGCGACGTCGTGCTCAAGAACGGCCAGACCAAGGCCGAGCCGCTGCCCGGCGCGAACGCCAAGAACGCCCTGCGCGGGTCGAAGGGCAACCCCTACCTGCAGTGCATCCGCTCGAGCAACATCAACCAGGCCTCCGGCACCTTCCTGTGCCGCGACGCGCACAACTGGCGCTCGGTCACGGCGATCAAGCTCGGCGTCGGCAGCAAGCCCTGGCCCGGCACCTCCGAGCTCACCAGCTCGGTGCGCGGCCGCTGCTCCACCGCCGTGCGCCGCTACCTCGACACCAGCGGCTCGTTCCAGTACGGCTACATCCTCCCCACCCAGGACCTGTGGAAGTACGGCGACCGATGGGCCGTCTGCTTCGCCAAGACGAGGAAGTAGCGACAGCAACCACGGAGCCGATCCGTCTGTTCGACACTGTCGATCCGCCCCGCCGACCGACGGTCAGGCGGGAGGTTCCGAGCGGATCGATGGTGACGAACTGACGGATCGGCGCCGGAGCGGCGGCCAACCACCGGCCGACGACCGCTGGAGTCGGCAGGACCCTAGAACCCCAACCGGCGAAGCTGGCGGGGGTCGCGCTGCCAGTCCTTGGCGACCTTGACGTGGAGGTCGAGGTAGACCGGGGTGCCGAGGAGGCGCTCGATCTGCCGACGGGAGTCCGCGCCGATCTTCTTCAGCCGGGCCCCCTTGGCGCCGATGATGATGCCCTTCTGGCTGTCGCGCTCCACGAACAGGTGGGCGCGGATGTCGATCAGGGGCTTGTCGGCGGGGCGGTCCTCGCGGGGGCCCATCTCCTCGACGACGACGGCCAGCGAGTGCGGCAGCTCGTCGCGGACGCCCTCCAGCGCGGCCTCGCGGACCAGCTCGGCGACGAGGGTCTCCTCGGGCTCGTCGGTGAGGTGCCCCTCGGGGTACATCACCGGGCCCTCGGGCAGCGACCTGACGAGCAGGTCGGCGAGCAGCTGGACCTGGTCGCCGGAGTGCGCCGAGACCGGCACGACCTCCTGCCAGACGACGCCGAGCTCCTCGCCGAGCGCGGCGATCTGGCCGATGTGCTCGGCGAGACGGTCGGGCTTGACCAGGTCGGTCTTGGTGGCGATGGCGAAGACCGGCTTGCGACGCAGCTTGGCGACCTCGCCCACCAGGTAGCGGTCGCCGGGGCCGATCTTCTGGTCCGACGGCAGGCAGACCCCGACGACGTCGACCTCGGCCCAGGTGGTGCGCACGAGGTCGTTGAGGCGCTCGCCCAGCAGCGTGCGGGGCCGGTGCAGACCGGGGGTGTCGACGAGCACCAGCTGCGCGTCGTCGCGGTGCACCAGCCCGCGGATGGCGTGCCGGGTGGTCTGCGGGCGGGAGGACGTGATGGCCACCTTGTCGCCCACCAGCGCGTTGGTCAGCGTGGACTTGCCGGCGTTGGGGCGCCCGACGAAGCACGCGAAGCCGGACCGGAACCCCTGCGTGGCGCTCACGTGGTGACGACCTGCTGGGGCCGGCCGGCGGGGTCGGCGAGGAAGACGCGGACGTCGGTCCCGCCGAGGTCGCGGACGGCGGCGAGGTCGGTGTCGGTCACCGCGGTGGCCTCGGTGGCGACGGCGGCTGCCTCGAGCCCGGCGGCCCCGGACGAGACGGCCATCGCGACGGCCAGGCCGAGCGCGGAGATGCGCAGCGACTCCAGCTCGACGGTGGCGGCGGTGTAGGTGCGGCCGTCGGTGTCACGGACAGCGGCGCCCTCGGGGGCGGCCACGCGGGCCCGGGTGGCCCGGGCGAGCGTGAGGATCTTGACGTCCTCAGGACTGTCGGTCGGCTGCGACATGGCCCCACCGTACCGAGGCGGCGTCGGCGTCGGTGTCGTCGGCCCGGCTGACGCGCACCGTGCCGATGCGGTTGCGGCGTCCCGACGGCGACTCGGCCTCGAAGACGAGGCCGGCGATCTCGACGGTGCTGCCCGGGATGGGCACCTTGCCGAGGTACTTGGCCATCAGCCCGCCGACGGAGTCGACGTCGTCGTCGTGCACCGCGACCCCGACCACCTCCTCGAGGTCGTCGACGTCGAACCGGGCGCTGAGACGGACGCTGCCGCCCGACAGCCGCTCGACGTCGTCGGGCGGGGCGTCGTACTCGTCGGTGATCTCGCCGACGATCTCCTCCAGGACGTCCTCGATCGTCACCAGGCCGGCGGTGCCGCCGTACTCGTCGATGACCACGGCGACGTGCATGCGCTGGGCCTGCATCTCGCGGAGCAGCGCGTCGACGGGCTTGGAGTCGGGCACGTAGAAGCACGGACGCATGTAGGCCTCGACGCGCTCGGTGGTCTCGGACTCGTGGTTGTCGAAGACGCGCTTGGTGACGTCCTTGAGGTAGACCATGCCCACGATGTCGTCGAGGTTCTCGCCGGTGACCGGGATGCGGGAGTAGCCGCTGCGCAGCGCGAGCGACATCGCCTGGCGCAGCGTCTTGTGGTGCTCGACGAACACCATGTCGGTGCGCGGCACCATCACCTCGCGGACGCTGGTGTCGCCGAGCTCGAAGACCGAGTGGATCATCCGGCTCTCCCCGGACTCGATCAGCATGCTCGCCTCGGCACGGTCGACCAGCTCGCGCAGCTCGGCCTCGGACGCGAACGGTCCCTCCCGCAGGCCCTTGCCGGGCGTCAGCGCGTTGCCGAGCAGGATCAGCAGCCGCGGGACCGGCCCGAGCACGCGCGTCGCGGCCGCGACCGGGCCGGCCGAGAGCAGCGCGATGCGCTCGGAGTTCTGGAGCCCGAGGGTGCGGGGGCCGACACCGATGGCCACGTAGGAGACGACGACCATGATCCCGGCCGCGACGAGCACCCGCGCCCAGGTGTCCTCCACGAAGCCGGCGACGACGAACGCGACCAGGACCACCGAGGTGGTCTCGGCGACCATGCGCAGCAGCAGGACCGTGTTGATGTAGGGCGCCGGGTCGTCGAGCACCTGGCGCAGACGGGCCGCTCCCCCGCGTCCCTCGGCGGCGAGCTCGTCGGCGCGGGCCTTGGAGAACGCCGACAGCGCCGCGTCCGCGCTGGCCAGCAGGCCGGCGGCGAAGGCCAGCACGATGGCCGTGCCGGCCAGCCAGACGTCGCCGGACATCAGGAGCTCGCGGCCTCGACGTCCCCGCCCTCGCGGGCGACCTGCCACTCGCCGAGCAGCCGGTCCTGCAGGCCGAACATCTCGCGGTGCTCCTCGGGCTCGGCGTGGTCGTAGCCCAGGAGGTGCAGGATGCCGTGCACGGTGAGCAGCCTGATCTCGTCGATCGTCTCGCGCCCGAGCCCGGGAGCCTGCTGCTCGGCCACCTGCGGGCACAAGGCGATGTCGCCGAGGTAGCCCTCGGGCGCCTCGGCGTCGTCACGGCCCGGGCTGAGCTCGTCCATCGGGAACGACAGCACGTCGGTGGGGCCCTGCTTGCCCATCCACTGCTCGTTGAGCACCGTGATGGTGTCGGGCTCCACCAGGCGCAGGCACAGCTCGGTGGCCGGGTGCAGCCGCATGCGCCGCATGGTGAAGCGGCACAGGCGGGTCAGCTCCTCGACGTCGACCTGCGCACCGGACTCATTGAGTACGTCGACGTTCACCGGCGTCCTCGTAGGTGTCGTAGGCGGCCACGATGCGGCCGACGAGCTTGTGGCGGACGACGTCGGTGCTGGTGAGTCGGGCGAAGTGGATGTCGTCGACCTCGTCGAGGACGTTCTGCACCACCCGCAGGCCGGACGCCTTGGGGCTGGGGAGGTCGACCTGCGTGACGTCGCCGGTGACGACCATCTTGGAGCCGAAGCCCAGGCGGGTGAGGAACATCTTCATCTGCTCCTGCGAGGTGTTCTGCGCCTCGTCGAGGATGATGAACGCGTCGTTGAGCGTGCGGCCGCGCATGTAGGCCAGCGGTGCGACCTCGATGGTGCCCGCGGTGAGCAGCTTGGGGATCAGCTCGGGGTCGAGCATGTCGTGCAGCGCGTCGTAGAGCGGCCGCAGGTACGGGTCGATCTTCTCGCTCAGCGTGCCGGGCAGGAAGCCCAGGCTCTCGCCGGCCTCGACCGCCGGACGCGTGAGGATGATCCGGTTGACCTCCTTGGCCTGCAGCGCCTGCACGGCCTTGGCCATGGCCAGGTAGGTCTTGCCGGTGCCGGCGGGACCGATGCCGAAGACCACCGTGTGGCGGTCGATCGCGTCGACGTAGCGCTTCTGGTTCAGCGTCTTGGGGCGGATCGTGCGCCCGCGGTTGGACAGGATGTTCAGGCTGAGCACCTCGGCGGGGTGCTCCTTGGTCTCGGTGCGCAGCATCGACACCGACCGCTCGATGGTCTCGGGGCTGAGTCCCTGGCCCGTGCGGATGATGGTGACGAGCTCGTCCACGAGGCGCTCGACGAGTGCCGCCTCCGGTGCCGGGCCACGGACGGTGATCGTGTTGCCGCGGGCGTGGATCTGGGCGTCGAACGAGCCCTCGATGATCTTGAGGAACTCGTCGGCGGGGCCGAGCAGGGACACCATCTGGATGCTCGTGGGCACCGTGATCGTGTGCTGAGGCTGGTCGTCGGTAGTCATCGGCACCCCGAGGGGCTGTGCTCCTGTCGCGTCGGTACTGGTTCGTCCCCATCGTACGCGGGGCCGTCCGGCGCGGGTACCGACTTCTCCTGCATCTGGTGGTGCCCGTGGCACACGGACGGTGGATGATGCGTGCATGGACGCGTCGGGGGGGCGCCGCGGGACGTCGGGCCCGGGGTCGCAGGAGTGGCAGCGCTGGCTGCTGCGCGCGCAGTCCGGCGACGGCGCCGCGGCGGCCGTCCACGCCCGTCGCACGCTCGACCGCGTGGCCGACGCGACGGACGCCGACCCCGAGGACGCGTGCTGGGCGCTGTACCTCGCGGTCGTGGCCGCGATCGAGACGAGCGACCTGCGCGAGGCGCACCGGGCGGTCCGTGAGCTGATCATCGCCGCCGACTCCGCCGGCGAGGCATGCCCGGCGTGGCGCTGCCTGGCCGAGGCGCTGCGGGCCCTGGCCGGCGCCACGGCCCGCGACACCGCGGTCGCCTACGACCTGGCGATCGACGCGAGCCTGCGCTGCGAGGACCAGCTCGCCGACCGTCGGCACGACCTGCCGCCGCACCACCGCTTCCTGCTGGGCCACACCGGCGTGGCCCTGGCGGCCTGCTGGGTCGAGCTGGGCGTCCACGACCTCGCCGAGCGCTGGATCGACCGCGTCGACGTGCTCGCCTCGCACGACCCGATGCGCTACCTCGAGGCCACCGCCACCCGTCTGCTGGGCGAGCTGCTGGTGCAGGAGGGCTGCGTCTCGCGGCTGCAGGGCGACGACGAGATGGCGCGCTCGCACTTCTCGCGGTGCATCGAGACCTTCGGCGCGGTGCGCGACATGCTGCCGCGCGACCGCCGCTACGCCAGCTACCGCGAGCGCGCCGAGGTCAGCATGAGCGCCCTGGCGATGGCGAGCGGACGGCGTCGCGCCGCCGACCGTCAGCTGCTGGAGGACCACGTCGGGCTGCGCACACGTCGCGAGAACCGCTGGTCGGTCTCGTTCGCGCACGCGGGTCTGGCGATCGCCGCGGACCAGGAGGGCGACCTCGAGGCCGCCGGCCGTCACACCGCCGAGGCCGTCGGCGAGCAGGCGGGTGTGCCGATGAGCCCGATGGCGGTGTTCCTGCTCACCGAGCACGCCGCGGCGGCCACCCGGCTCTCACCGGCGACCCCGGCCACCACCGCCCAGTCGATGGTGATCGACACCTTCGTGGCCGAGTGGAGCAACCGCCGCGAGACCCGTCTGCGCGCCGGCCGCCGCCGCGAGCAGCGCGCCCGCGAGCTCCGCGTCAAGGCCGTCGACGGCCCCGACGGTCACCGAGAATGAAAGGCGTCGCGGAGGCGCCCGAAGACGCCCTTGTGGGGTGAGCTGAACTCGCCGGCGACGCGGTCCTCGCCGCGCATCTCGGCGAGCTGCTCGAGCAGGGTGCGCTGGGCGTCGTCGAGGCGCTCGGGGGTCTGGACAACGACGCGCACGCGCAGGTCGCCGCGGCCGCCGCTGCGCAGGCGCGGCACGCCGCGTCCACGCACCACCATCTGCTCGCCCGACTGGGTGCCGGCGGCGACGTCGAGCGGGATCGTGGCCTCGACGTCCTCGGCGCCGGTGTCGGCCTCGAGGGTGGGCAGGTCGATCCGGGTGCCGAGCGCCGCGGCCGTCATGGGCAGCGACACGTCGCAGAGCAGGTCGTCGCCGTCGCGGGTGAACAGCGCGTGGCGGGCCACCTCGACCTCGACGTACAGGTCGCCGGGAGGACCGCCGCCGGGGCCGACCTCGCCCTCGCCGGCGAGCTGCACCCGGGTGCCGTCGTCGACGCCGGCGGGGATCTTGACCGACAGGGTGCGGCGCGAGCGGACGCGGCCGTCGCCGGAGCACTCCTGGCACGGGTTGGGGATGACGCTGCCGTAGCCCTGGCAGGTGGGGCACGGGCGGGCCGTGCGGATGTCGCCGAGGAACGAGCGCTGCACGTGCTGGACCTCGCCGCGGCCCTGGCAGGTGCCGCAGGTGACGGGCTGCGAGCCCTCGCGGGCACCGCTGCCCTCGCAGGTGCTGCAGAGGACGGCGGTGTGCACCGTGAGGTCGCGGGCGACGCCGAACGCCGCTTCGGACAGCTCGATGCTCAGCCGGATCAGGGCGTCCTGGCCCCGGCGGCTGCGGGTGCGCGGGCCCCGCTGGTTGCCGCCCTGGCCGAAGAAGGCGTCCATGATGTCGTTGAAGTTGAAGCCCTGGCCGGCGCCGGCGTACCCGCCGCCGCCGAACGGGTCGCCACCGCGGTCGTACATGGCGCGCTTCTCGGGGTCGGCGAGCACCTCGTACGCCATGCCGACGGCCTTGAACTGGTCCGGGTCGGCGTCGGGGTTGACGTCGGGGTGGAGGGTGCGCGCCTTGCGGCGGTAGGCCTTCTTGATCTCCTCGGGCGTGGCCTCGCGGCCGACCCCGAGCAGCTCGTAGTAGTCCTGCGTCATGCCTGCGCTCTCGTGAGGGGGTGGAGGAGGGTGGTCGAGGGTGTGGTCACGACGTGCTCAGCGTGTGACCGACGTAGCGGGCGACGGCGCGCACGGCGGCCATCGTCCCGGGGTAGTCCATGCGGGTGGGCCCGACGACGCCCAGGGTGGCGAGGGACTCGCCGGGCGCGCCGTAGCCGCTCGCGACCACCGAGGTGGTGGAGAGGTCGTGGTAGGGCACCTCGCTGCCGATGCGCACCGTCAGCAGGCTGGGCGACGACGCCTCGCCGAGCAGCTTCAGCAGCACGACGTGCTCCTCGAGGGCCTCGAGCACCGGGCGGATCGCGGTGTCGAAGTCGGAGCCGAAGCGCGCGAGGTTGGCGGTGCCGCCGACGGCGACGCGCTCGTCGGACTTCTCGTCCGAGAACGCCTCGGCCAGCGTGGTGACGACCGCGGTGACGACGGGACGGTCCTCGTGGCTGAAGGTCCCGATCAGCTCGGCCAGCCCGACGGCGGCGTCGCTGAGCTTCTGGCCGACGCACAGGGTGGCGACGCGCGAGCGCAGCTCGGCGACGAGCTGCTCGGACGGCGGGGTGCCGAGGTCGACGACGCGCTGGTCGACGCGGCCGCTGCTGGAGATGAGGACGAGCAGCAGGCGGGCGCCGTCGAGCGGGACGAGCTCGACGTGGCGGACGGTGGAGCGCGTCAGGCTCGGGTACTGCACGATCGCCACCTGGTGGGTGAGCTGCGCGAGCATCCGGACGCTGCGCTGCACGACGTCGTCGACGTCGACGGCGCCCTCGAGGAACGTCTCGATCGCGCGGCGCTCGGCGCCCGAGAGCGCGCGCACGGTGGCGAGGCGGTCGACGAACAGGCGGTAGCCCTTGTCGGTGGGGATGCGGCCGGCGCTCGTGTGCGGCTGCGTGATGAAGCCGTCCTCCTCGAGCGCGGCCATGTCGTTGCGCACCGTGGCCGACGACACGCCCAGCTGGTGGCGCTCGACCAGGGCGCGGGAGCCGACGGGCTCCTGCGTCGCGACGTAGTCCTCGACGATCGCCCGGAGGACCGAGAGCTTGCGTTCGTCCAACATCTCCGGCTCCCTCCGTGTGGTGCGGGCCCTGCGGCACGGCGGACCGCGACCCCGGGGTTGGCACTCGAAATGCCAGAGTGCCAGTCTAGCGAGCGTGACCGGAGGCGCGAAATGGACACGGCTCGCCGCGGGCGTACACGTCGGTGAGCTGGAGCGGGCCACGCTGCTCGCGGTCGTGGGCACCGAGGGCGTGCTGGTGCACGGTCCCGCGGAACCCGGCGACCTCGTCGGCCTGGTCGACGAGGGGGGCGTCCCGGTCGGTGTCGACCGCGTCACGTGGGCCACCCGTCCCGGTCTCGGTGCGCCCCTGCTGGTGCAGGAGGACGACCCGGTGGCGGGCGAGGCGGCACGGGTCGTCGCGTCCGTGTTCGCCGTCGACCTCGGTGGCGTCTACGTCGAGGCGGTGCACCCCGGACGGGGCGCCACCGGTGCCGACCTCGTCGTGTCGGTGCCGCTGGCCGACGTCGTCGCGACCGGCGACCTCGTCCGCAACCCCGGCCCTCCCGGCTACGGCGCGGACTGCTGGCCGCTGGAGTACCCGGCGACGCTCGACATGGTGCTCGGCGCGATGACGGCGCGGACGGTGGTCGTCCCCGGCCGCGGACCCGTCGTCGACCGCGAGTTCGTGGAGGACCAGCGCCAGGAGGCGCTCGCCGTGGCCGAGCAGGTCGACGTCCTCGCGTCGCGCCGCGTCGACCCCGCCGACGCCTACGCGCAGGGCACGTGGCCGTACGCCGAGGCCGAGCTCGAGCAGGCGCTCCCCCGCGCGCTCGCGCAGTGGGTGCCGCGCCCGCCCGCGACGCACTCGCACTGACGGTGTGTCGCCGCCGGGCTCTGGCGAGCCCGCGCCGTACCGTCGTCCGGTGAGCCACGACCGCTACGGAACCGACGTCCTCGCCGGCGACTGGAACGCCCCCAAGGGCGGGCGCGCCCAGCGTCAGGAGGCTTCCCGCGACCTCGTGGTCGAGGAGGTCACCACCGACTTCTGCGGCGCGGTCGTGCGCACCGACCGCGACCTCGACACCGTCGAGCTCGAGGACCGCAGGGGCCGCCGCCGCACGTTCCCGCTCGGGCCCGGGTTCCTGCTGGAGGGGCGCCCCGTCGTCCTGCACGCGCCCGTCCCCAAGGGCCCCTCGGCGCCCACCCGCACGGCGTCGGGCTCGGTGGCCGTCGCCGGCGCCCGCGCCCGGGTGGCGCGCGCGAGCCGCATCTACGTCGAGGGTCGCCACGACGCCGAGCTGGTCGAGAAGGTGTGGGGCGACGACCTGCGGATCGAGGGCGTGGCGGTGGAGTACCTCGAGGGCGTCGACGACCTCGGCGACCACCTGAACGCGTTCGGGCCCGCCCCCGGCCGCCACGTGGGCGTGTTGGTCGACCACCTCGTGCGGGGGTCCAAGGAGAGCCGCATCGCCGCGTCGGTGATGCGCGGGCCGCACGGCAAGCACGTCAAGATCGTCGGCCACCCCTACGTGGACGTGTGGCAGGCGGTGAAGCCCGATCGCCTCGGCATGACGGCGTGGCCGGTCATCCCGCGCTCGGTGCCGTGGAAGCACGGCGTCTGCCAGGCCCTCGGCTGGCCCCACCGCGACCAAGCCGACATCGCCCGCGCGTGGAAGCGGATCCTCGGCACCGTGACGTCCTACGCCGACCTCGAGCCCGCCCTGCTGGGACGTGTCGAGGAGCTCATCGACTTCGTCACCGTCGACTGAGCTGCGCCGGCCCCTCTAGGGCAGCAGGCGCCGGACGACGGCGTCGGCGAGCAGGCGTCCGCGGCGGGTGAGGACGAGAGTGTCGGCGGAGACGTCGACGAGGCCCTCGTCCACCAGGCCGGGGACGGCGGCGCGGCCGTCGGCGTCGACAGCATCGAGCCGGAGCCCGTCGCGCAGGCGCGAGCGCAGCAGGACGTCCTCGACGTGACGGGTGTCGGCGTCCAGCGCCTCGTGGGCGTGCGCCGGGCTGAGCCCGGACGCGAGCCGCTGCGCGTAGGCGGCGGGGTGCTTGACGTTCCACCAGCGGGTGCCGCCGACGTGCGAGTGCGCCCCGGGCCCGAAGCCCCACCAGTGGTCGCCGCGCCAGTACAGCTCGTTGTGGCGGCAGCGGGCCGCGTCGTCGCGCGCCCAGTTGGACAGCTCGTACCATCCGAACCCGGCCGCGCCGAGGAGGTCGTCGGCGAGCTCGTAGGCGTCGGCCATCTGGTCGTCGTCGGGCACCGGCACCTCGCCGCGGGCGACGCGGCGGGCCAGCGCGGTGCCGTCCTCGACGATGAGCGCGTAGGCGCTGACGTGGTCGGGCGCGCACGCGAGCGCCGACTCCAGCGAGGCGCGCCAGTCGTCCAGGGACTCCCCGGGCGTGCCGTAGATCAGGTCGAGGCTGACCTGCTCGAACCCCGCCTCGCGGGCCCAGCGGACGGCCTGGGGCACGCGCTCGGGGTCGTGGGTGCGGTCGAGCGTGGCCAGCACGTGCGGCACGGCGGACTGCATGCCGAAGGAGATCCGGGTGAACCCGCCCTCGCGCAGCCGGGCCAGCGACGCGGGGTCGACGCTGTCGGGGTTGGCCTCGGTGGTGACCTCGGCGCCGGGCGCGAGGCCGAACGCGTCGTCGACCGCCGCCAGGACCGAGACGAGGTCGTCCGCGGCGAGCAGCGTGGGCGTCCCGCCGCCGACGAAGACGGTCTCCACGCGCGGCGCCCGGTCGCCGAGCACGCGACCGGCGAGGGCCACCTCGTCACGGACGGTCGACGCGTACGTCGTGCGCGACGCGCCCGGTCCCAGCTCGTCGGCGGTGTAGGTGTTGAAGTCGCAGTACCCGCAGCGCACCCGGCAGAACGGCACGTGCACGTAGACGCCGAACGGCCGGCTGCCGAGCTCGTCGAGCGCGGACGTCGGGAGCGTCCCGTCAGCGGGCAGCGGCTCGCCCGCGGGCAGGACGGAGGGCATGCCCCCAGTGTGTCACCGGGGGCACGCCGCTCTCAGCCGGCGTAGAAACCGTCGAGGGTGTCCTTGTAGTTCGCCTCGACGACGCGGCGCTTGACCTTGAGGCTGGGCGTGATCTCGCCGGACTCCACCGAGAGGTCGTGGGTGAGGATCTCGAACTTCTTGACCTGCTCCCAGCGGTTCAGCTTGGCGTTCAGCTCGGCGACGTAGCCCTCGATCACCTCGCGCATCGCGCTGGAGGTCACGACGGTCTCGTAGTCGACGCCCTCCTGGCCGTTGCGCGAGGCCCAGTCGGCGACGGCGTCGGCGTCGAGCGTGATGAGCGCGCTGACGAAGTTGCGGTCGTTGCCGTGGATGATCATCTGGCTCGCCAGCGGGCAGACGCCCTTGAAGATGCCCTCGACGTGCGACGGCGCGACGTACTTGCCGTTGGACGTCTTGAACAGGTCCTTCTTGCGGTCGGTGATCTTCAGGAAGCCGTCGGCGTCGATCTCGCCGATGTCGCCGGTGGCGAGCCAGCCGTCACCGACAAGCGCCTGCTCGGACTCCTCGTCGAGGCCGTGGTAGCCCTGCATGACCCCCGGGCCGCGCAGCAGGATCTCGCCGTCCTCGGCGATCCTGGCCTCGGTGCCCTCCATGGGCAGGCCGACGGTGCCGAACTTGTAGTTGTCGGGGTGGTTGACGAACGACCCGGCCGAGGTCTCGGTGAGCCCGTAGCCCTCGAGGATGAGGATGCCGGCGGCGTGGAACCAGCGGGCGACGTCACCGGACAGCGCGGCCGAGCCGGAGATGAAGAACCGGACCCGTCCGCCGAAGCGGTCGCGCACCTTGGCGAAGACGAGCTTGTCGGCCAGGCCGTGCTGCACCTTGAGCGGCAGCGGGACGGACTCGCCGGCCAGCCGGCGGCGGGAGACCTCGCCACCGACCTTGACGGCCCAGTCGAAGATCTTGGCCTTCGGGCCGCCCTCGCCCTGCGCGGTGGCGACGATGCGGCCGTAGGCCTTCTCGAAGATGCGGGGCGCGGCGCCCATGAAGGTGGGCTTCACGACGGCGAGGTTCTCGACGATCTTGTCGACGCGGCCGTCGATGGCGGCGGGGAAGCCGATCTGCAGCTGCGTGGTGAGCAGCACCTTGCCGAACGAGTGGGCCATCGGCAGCCAGCGGTACTCGAGGTCGTCGATGGACATGAACCCGCCGGCGGCGACGGCGGCGCCCTCGTAGGTCCAGCTGTCCTGGGCGATCCGCACGCCCTTGGGACGGCCGGTGGTGCCCGAGGTGTAGATCAGGGTGGCCAGGGAGTCCGGACGGGTGCCCGCGACGCGCTCGGAGACGACGTCGGGGTTCGCGGCGAGGTGGTCGGCGCCCTGGGCGAGCACGGAGTCGAGCGTGACGACCCAGCCGTCCCCGGGCTCGACGACGCCGTCGATGAGGATCACCTTGACGACCGAGCCGAGGTCGTCACGGCGCTCGCGCAGCTTGGCGACCTGGGTGTCGTCCTCGGCGAACACGACGCGGCTCTCGGAGTCGGCCAGGATGTAGGCGACGTCGTCGGCGACCGAGGTCGGGTAGACCGTGGTGGTGGCGGCGCCCGCGGCGTTGATCGCGAGGTCGGCCAGGATCCACTCCCAGCGCGTGCCCGAGGCGATGGCCACCCGCTGCTCGGGCTCGACGCCCAGCGCCACCAGTCCGGCGGCGAGCTCGCTGACGCTCTGGCCGGCCTGGCCCCAGGTGATGGACGTCCAGCCCTCGCCGTCGGGGTAGCGGAACGCCTCGCGTCCGGGCATGTCCTCGACCCGGGCGTAGAACATCTCGGCGACGTTGCGCGCGCGGGAGTGGATCAGCGAGGGGTCGGGGCTGGCGGGGGCCGTGGTCGTCATGACGGCGGTACCTCACGTCGTAGCAGGGGTGTGACCGGAAGTGGTGAGGGTCACGTTAGTGGACGAAGGCTACCGGGCGGTAAGGGTGACGTCACCCGAAGCGCTCAGACGACGTGGGCGTAGCGCTCCCGCGTGCTCGCCGTCCATCGGATGACGGGCAGGAGCGCGAACCCGAGCAGCGCCAGCAGCACGCCGAGGACCACCCAGCCGGGGGCGCCGAGGCCCACCGGCAGCAGGACGATGACGGTGGGCGCGAGCATGGCCGCCAGCGAGAAGCCGGTGCTCGCCATCCCCTGGTACTGCCCCTGCGCGTGGTCCGAGGCCATCTCCTGGCTGAGGTAGAAGTGCGCCGCGGCCTGCATCAGCTCGCCGAGGACGTGCATCAGCGCGGCGACGACCAGGAGCACCACCGCGAGGCCGACCGATCGTCCGCCGGCGGCGGCGAAGGCCAGGCAGGCGACCAGCAGCGCGATGCCCGAGAGGCTGACGGTGCGCGCGGCCGTCGTCACCGAGGTGACGCGCGTGCTCGCCCCCACCTGGAAGAGCACCACCACGACGGTGTTGACGATGAAGAGCACCGAGACCAGGACGCGCGGCGCGTCGGTCTGCTCGGTGACCCACAGGGGCATGCCGACGTCGAGGATCGCGTACTGGACGGCCATCGCCGACATGAGCAGCGTCATCAGGACGTACGGGCGGTCGCGGAAGACCGTGGTGATGCCCACCGCGCGCTCGCGCGGCACCGGGGGGACGTGCGGGTAGCGGCGGGTGATCCAGGCGGCGCCGAGGCAGCTGGCGGCATTGCCGAGCAGCACCGCGACGTAGGCCTCGCGGGTGTCGAGGTGCAGCGCGACACCGGCCACGCCGCCGCCGACCGCGAGGCCGACGTTGGTGACCGAGCGCAGGTACGCGCGCGTCCGGACGCGGTCGTGACCCTTGACGCTGCTGGCGATCAGGCCGGCACGCACGGCCGCCGACCCCCGGTCGAGCACCAGCGCCACCGACATCGCCACGACGAAGGCCCACCACGTCGTGGCCACCACCAGCACGCCGAACGCCAGGCCGGCGAGCGCGAGCAGCCAGATGAGCAGCTCGCGGCCGCCGCGCCGGTCGGCGAGGTGGCCCAGCGGGATGCCGGCCAGCAGGCCGAACAGGCCCGCGATGGTCAGCCCCACGCCGACCGACGTCGCGGACAGGCCGACGATCCGCGTGAAGTACAGGACGCTCGCGACCATGAACATGCCGCTGCCGGTGGTGTAGACCAGCGTCGCGGCGGCCATCGTCCGCGCCTCGGGCAGCTCGGGCAGCAGCCGCCGCCAGGATGGTCCGCTCCCCCGAGCGTCGGCCATCAGGGCCGGCTGGCGAGGTAGCGGCGGGCGTTCGCGTGGCCCTCGGGGTCGGCGCGCTCCTCCTCGAGCAGGCGGGGCAGCAGGTGGCGCTCGCCGGTGACGGCGCGGAACATCAGCCCCACCGTCACGTCGTGATGTCGCTGCTCGACCACCTGCACGTCGTCCCCCGCCCTCGGCTCACCGGTCTCGACGACCCGCAGGTATGCCCCGGGACGTCCCCTCTGCGTGAATCGTCGTACCCACTGTGGCTCGCCGGTAAACCCCGCGAAGACCGAGCAGGGCATCCGCACCGACGCCACCTCGAGCACCGCGGTGCCGATCCGCCACCGCTCGCCGATCCGTGCCTGGGTCACGTCGACGCCACGGGTGGTGAGGTTCTCCCCGAACGTGCCCGGCGTGAGGGGGCGTCCGAGCTCGTCGGCCCAGTCGTCGAGGTCCTCGCCGGCGAAGGCGTACACCGCCTTGACCACCCCGCCGTGGTGTCGGCGGTCGGCCTGCTCGTCACCCTCGAGCCCGAGCGGCCCGACGCGGACGGGACCACCGACCGGTCGCTTGTCGATCGCGCTGCGTCGCAGGGTGCCCCACGGCACGTCCTGCGCCGCCGCGACGTTGACCGACGCGACGTGCGGGGTGGTCGTCCCGCTCACGCGGCGGCGGTCACTTCTTGCCCGACTTCTCGCCGCCGTCCGTGGTGGACAGCGCGGCGATGAACGCCTCCTGGGGGACCTCGACGCGGCCGACCATCTTCATCCGCTTCTTGCCCTCCTTCTGCTTCTCGAGCAGCTTGCGCTTGCGGGTGATGTCGCCGCCGTAGCACTTGGCGAGGACGTCCTTGCGGATCGCGCGGATGTTCTCGCGGGCGATGATCCGGGCGCCGACGGCGGCCTGGATCGGCACCTCGAACTGCTGGCGCGGGATCAGCTCCTTGAGCTTCTGGGCCAGCGAGACGCCGTACGCGTAGGAGCTGTCGCGGTGGACGATTGCGCTGAACGCGTCGACGTTCTCGCCCTGGAGCTTGATGTCGACCTTGACGAGGTCGGCGGCCTGGTCGCCCGAGGGGTCGTAGTCGAGCGAGGCGTAGCCCTTGGTGCGGCTCTTGAGCGCGTCGAAGAAGTCGAGGACGATCTCGGCCAGCGGCAGCGTGTAGCGGATCTCGACGCGGTCGGCGGACAGGTAGTCCATCCCCTGAAGCATGCCGCGGCGCTGCTGGCACAGCTCCATGATCTGGCCGATGTAGTCGCTCGGGCTCAGCAGCGTGGCCTTGACGATCGGCTCGAAGACGCTGTCGATCTTGCCCTCGGGGAACTCGCTGGGGTTGGTGACGGTGTGCTCGGTGCCGTCCTCCATCACCACCCGGTAGACGACGTTGGGGGCGGTCGAGATCAGGTCGAGGTTGAACTCGCGCTCGAGCCGCTCGCGGACGATCTCCATGTGGAGCAGGCCGAGGAAGCCGATGCGGAAGCCGAAGCCCAGGGCGCCGGAGCTCTCGGGCTCGTACTGCAGCGCGGCGTCGTTGAGCTGCAGCTTGTCGAGGGCGTCACGCAGCGTCGGGTAGTCGTCGCCGTCCATCGGGTAGAGCCCGGCGAACACCATCGGGTTGGGGTTGCGGTAGCCGCCCAGCGGCTCCTCGGCGCCGTGCACCGCCGAGGTCACGGTGTCGCCGACGCGCGACTGCCGGACCTCCTTGACGCCCGTGATCAGGTAACCGACCTCGCCGGCGCCGATCTGCTTGGCCTTGGTGGGCTCGGGCGAGATGACGCCGACCTCGAGCATCTCGTGCACCGCGCCGGTGGACATCATCTTGATCTTGTCGCGGTGGGTCAGGGAGCCGTCGAAGACGCGGACGTAGGTGACGACGCCGCGGTAGGTGTCGTAGACCGAGTCGAAGATCAGCGCGCGCGCCGGTCCGTCGGGGTCGCCCTTGGGCCCGGGGATCTGGTCGACGATCGCGTCGAGGAGGTCCTCGACGCCCACGCCGGTCTTGGCCGACACGCGCAGGACGTCCGACGGCTCGCAGCCGATGATGCCCGCGAGCTCCTCGGCGTACTTCTCGACCTGCGCGCCGGGGAGGTCGATCTTGTTGAGCACCGGGATGATGTGCAGGTCGGCGTCGAGCGCCAGGTAGAGGTTGGCCAGCGTCTGGGCCTCGATGCCCTGCGCGGCGTCGACGAGCAGCACCGCTCCCTCGCACGCCTCCAGGCTGCGGCTCACCTCGTAGGTGAAGTCGACGTGGCCGGGGGTGTCGATCAGGTTCAGCACGTACGTCGTGCCGGCGTCGGGGCCGGTAGTGCGCGTGAACGGCAGGCGGACGGCCTGGCTCTTGATCGTGATGCCGCGCTCGCGCTCGATGTCCATCCGGTCGAGGTACTGCGCCCGCATCGCACGGCCGTCGACGACGCCGGTGTGCTGCAGCATCCGGTCGGCGAGCGTGGACTTGCCGTGGTCGATGTGGGCGATGATGCAGAAGTTGCGGATGATCGCGGGGTCGGTGGACCCGACTTCGGGCGCGGCAGGGGTCTTGACCATGGTGCTCCCCATCCTCCCATGCGTCCCCGAGCCCCGACGACGCTCGCCCGACCCGGGCACCGACGGATGGATGACGGGACCTCGGCGGGTGGGACGATTTGGGGCCCGGCGGGCGTCCTTGGTAGTGTGAGCGGTCGCGCCTCCGGTGGAGGCGACCCACCCGTACTAGATCGAGAACGACGAGGCCTGCACCCGTGGCGAACATCAAGTCGCAGATCAAGCGCAACCGACAGAGCGAGCTCGCGCGCGAGCGCAACAAGTCGGTCCGCTCGGCGCTCAAGACCGCCGCGCGTCGTTTCGACGAGGCCGTCGCTGCCGGCAACGCCGAGGACGCCGAGAAGCACGGCCGCGAGGCCCGTCGCAAGCTCGACCAGGCCGCCTCGTCCGGCGTGATCCACAAGAACCAGGCGGCCAACAAGAAGTCGGCCATCGCCAAGAAGGCCGCCTCGCTCTGACCCGTCGGCGTCGCTGCGTCGACGCCCGCGCACCACGGCACCGCTCCCCCGGGGGCGGTGCCGTCGTCATGTCCTGACGCTCACACCGACCCCACAGCCGTGCCCCAGCCGACGCACCGGCCGGCCCGCCAGAGTCTCTCCCAGACCACCTCGACGCACCCAGGAGAGACGATGAACGAGCAGCCCGACACCACCACCCCCTCCGGCACCCCGCAGCACCCTGGACGCACCCGGATCGGGGCGGCCGCAGCCGCCGCGGTCCTGCTGCTGGGCGGGTTCGTCGGCGGCTACGTCGTCAACGGCGCCACCGGCAGCGCCGCGGCGAGCACCAGCGCGCAGGCCGGGCAGGGCGGCCCGGGCGGGTCGGGCGGCGGCCCCGGTGGATCGGGCTCCATGACGTCGGGCACCATCACCGCCGTCGACGGCGACACGGTCACGCTCGAGACCACCGACGGCAGCACGGTCACGGTGACCACCGACTCCGACACCACCGTCACCACCTCGACCGAGGGCACCGTGTCCGACCTGGCCGCGGGCGACACCGTCCAGGTGCAGGGCGAGGAGTCGGACGGCTCGGTGACCGCCACGAGCATCAGCGAGGGCACCGGCGCCATGGGCGGTGGCACGCCCCCGGGCCAGGGCTCGTCGAGCTAGGTCGCGCGGTCAGCCGCGGCAGTCGATCACGGTGAGCACCATCTGCTCGAGCGCGTGGTCGGGGTCGCCTGCGCCGCCCTTGACGGCGAGGTCGGCGTGGGCGACGGCGGTGATCGCGGCGGCGAGGCCGTCGGCGTCCCAGCCGCGCAGCTGACGGCCGAGCACCTTGAGCCGGAACGGCGGGGTGCCGACCTCTCGGGCGAGGTCGGCCTCGCGGAGCCCGCGGTCGCGTGCGGCCCCGTACCGGGCGAGGGAGCGCAGACCCGAGGCGAACGCGCTGGTGACGAGCACCGACGCGACGTTGTTGGAGATCGCCCACCGCAGCTGCTCGAGGGCCTCGGCCCGCTTGCCCTCGACGGCGAGGTCGGCGATGTCGAAGCCCTTGACCTCGGCCCGGCCGCCGAAGTACTGCCGGACCAGCTCGATGCCCAGCCGGCCGCGCTTGCCGTCGACGTCGGTGGCGGCCGCCACGAGCTGGTCGGCGGCACCGGCGAGGGCGCGCAGGTCCTGCCCGACGGCGGAGACCAGGTGCCCGGCCGCCTCCTCGGTGATGGAGCCGCCCAGCTGCCGGACCTCGGCGACCACCCACCCGGTGAGCTCCCACGGCTTCGGGCCGCCGGTCCTGACCTCGGTGACGGCGGCGCACTTGCGCAGCTTGTCGAGCAGCCCCTTGCCCTTGTTGCCGCCGCCGTGCGACAGCACGCACGCGACGTCGGGCGAGGGGTTGCCGGCGAACTCGAGCAGCTCGTCGTGGCTCGCGGCCGGGAGGTCCTCGAGCTCGCGCACGACGACGCCGCTGGTGTCGGAGAACAGCGAGGGGCTCGTCAGGGCGGTGAGCTCGCCCGGCGTCATCGACGACGCCACGACCTCGGCGACGTCGGCCTGGGCCGCCTCGGCGGCGATGCCGTCGATGGCGGCCTTGACCGCCCGCTCGGACAGGAACTCCTGCCCGCCGGTCACCAGCAGGACGCGTCCGAACACCGATCGAGTGGCCATCGCGGCACATCGTGCCACGCCCCACCGTCAGCCGACGACGCCGCGCACCTCCCCGTCGTCGAGCACCACCGCGACGTCGCCGTGGAGGTCGGTGCGCAGGTCGGTCATGCCCAGCCGGTGCAGGAGCCGCAGGGTCTTCGGGGCCGGGTGCCCGTAGGTGTTGTCCTCGCCGGCGCTCACCGTGGCGAGCCGCGCGCCGGTGGCCTCGAAGAACCGGCGGTCCTGGCGGGAGCTGCCGTGGTGCGGCACCTTGAGCACGTCGGCCCGGAACGCCGACGCGGGGTGCTCGCGCAGCAGGGTGGCCTGCGCGGCGGGCTCGATGTCGCCGGTGAGCAGGATCCGCACGCCACGCACGCGGACCAGCAGCACCAGGCTCGCGTCGTTGGCGGCGCCGCCCTCCCCCGCGGCGCTGACCGGCGTGGTCGACGACGGGCCGAGCACCTCCCAGCTGACGTCGCCCACCGCGCCGCGGGACCCGTCCGCGACGCGTCGGCTCGGCACGCCCGGCAGCGCGGGACCGCCCGAGGGGCCGACGCCCACGACCCCGACCGGACGGCCGCGCGCCACCCCGTCGAGACCGTCGACGTGGTCGGCGTGCCCGTGCGTCAGCAGCACGGCCGCCACCTGCTCGACGCCGAGACGGTCCAGGCAGCGGTCGACGTCACGCGGTTCGGGCCCGGCGTCGACGACCACGGCGGTGCCGCCGCCGGCGTCGAGCACCGTCGCGTCGCCCTGGCCGACGTCGCAGGCCACCATGACCCACCCGTCCGGTGGCCAGCCGACCGACACCGGGCGCAGCAGCACCACCGTCACGGCGCCGACGAGGAGCACGACGAGCCAGCGGCGGCGGAGCAGCGGCCGCGCGCAGACCGCGACCAGCACGCAGCCGAGCGTCAGGGCCACGAGCACCGCGGCGCCGTCGCCCGACTCCACCGAGGCCCCCGGCAGGGCGGCGCAGCGGCGCCCGACCTGGCAGATCCACCCGGCGGGCAGGCTCGTCAGCAGGCCGACCAGGCGGCCGGCCGGGGACGACACGAGGTCGACGAGCCCGCCGAGGAGACCGAGCACCGTGGCCGGCCCCACGGCGGGTGCGGCGAGGAGGTTGGCCGCGACCGCGACGACGGACACCTGGCCGGAGACGGCCGCGACGACGGGCGTGCAGGCCAGCTGTGCCGCCATGGGCACCGCCAGCGCCTCGGCCGCGAACCGCGGCATCCATCGCGAGAGCGCGTCGCGCCAGGGCGGCGCGAGCACGAGGATGCCCGCGGTGGCGCTGACCGACAGCACGAACCCGGCCGTCCGGGCCAACCAGGGGTCGACCAGGAGCAGCAGCACCACGGCCCACGCCAGGGCGCGCATGCCGCGGCGACGTCCGCCGGAGCCGAGCCCGGCCAGCGCGACCAGGCCCATCGCCGCGGCACGGACGACGCTCGGCTCCGGGCGCGCGAGCAGCACGAACCCCACCGTGCCGAGCAGGCCCACCATCACCTGCAGCCGCGGCGGCAGCCGGCACCACCGCGCGACGACCAGCAGGAAGCCGACGACGAGCGTCAGGTTGGTCCCCGACACGGCGAGCAGGTGGGTCAGGCCGCTGGTGCGGAAGTCGTCGGCGAGGTCGTCGGGGAGCCCGGAGTCGTCACCGTGGACCAGCGCCGGGACGAGGCCGGAGACGTCCGCACCGCGTCCCTGCACCGAGGCGGTCACCCCGTCGCGCAGGTGCTGCGCGCCGTCCCACCACCAGGCCGGGTCGGCCACGGGCGTCGGGCGGCCCGTGGCGTCGAGGTCGGCCGACGCCGCGCTGTCGTCGGACGGGCCGACGCGCACGCGTGCGTCCACCTGCGCGCCGACCTCGAGACCGCGCCAGTGCTCGTCGGCCCAGACGACGACGGGCGCGCGGACGTCGACGACCGAGCCGCGGGTCGCGATGCGACGCACGCTCGCCTCGAGCACGACGAGCTCGCCGTGGGGTGAGCGCACGTCCCGCGGGTCGGAGGTCACCTGGAGCCGCACCGTCGCGACGGCCCGCTGCTCGGCCGCGTCGACGACCGGCCCGGCGCCGATGGTCGCGACCCGTGCCGCACCCACCAGCAGCACGCCGGCGCCCACGACGACCGCCATCGCGGCCACCCGGTGACCTCGGCTCACCAGGCGGGTCGCGAGCAGGACGAGCACGACCGCGGAGGCGACGCTCGTCCGAGGCGGCAGCGACACCACCGTGAGGGCAGCCATCCAGCACGCGACGGCGGGCACCACCATCCGGTGGTCGGGACGGACGACGCGGCGGACGGGCGGGGGTGCCGGTCGGACCGCCGCGCTCACACGCCCACGAGGTCGCGCAGGTCGGCCATCCTGGCGTCGCCGATGCCGCGCACCTCGAGCAGCTCGTCGACGCTGGTGAAGCGTCCGATGCTCGCTCGGTGGTCGAGGATCGCCTGCGCGGTCACGGGCCCCACGCCGGGCAGCGTGTCGAGCTGCTCGAGCGTGGCGGTGTTGAGGTTGACCTTGCCCGCCGGGGCCGCGCCAGATCCGGCCGTGCCGTCGGTGGGCGACCCCGAGGGCGCAGGGGCCGCGGCCACCGCGGGGAGGCCGACGACGACCTGCTCGCCGTCCGCCAGCACCCGAGCCAGGTTGACCGAGCTCAGGTCGGTGCCTCCGGGCGCTCCCCCGGCGGCCTCGAGGGCGTCGGCGACGCGGGAGCCGGCGGGCAGCGTGACGATGCCGGGCCTGCGGACCTTGCCGGTGACGTCGACGACCACCTGGCCCGACGCGGTCGCGCCCGTCGACGCCGGATCGGGTGCGGGTGCGTCGGTGGGGGCCGATCCGAGGACGTCCGCGGCGTCGGCGTCGTCCGGTGCCCCGGTGGACGCGCCGACGGGCCGCACCTCGCCCGGGCGGGACGCGTCCACCCACCAGGCGGTCAACCCGAGCGCGAGCAGCACCACGACGAGGGCCACCACCACGTGCTGCACCCGGACCGGACGGTCGCCGACCAACGCCTGCCGCGCCAGGTGGAGGCGGTCGCGCGGCGCGAGGGACGCACCAGGCGGGTCGACGTGACGGTGCCGGCCGACCAGCACCGGCCCCCGCGCGTCGACGGGCGGGAGCACCGACGTCCGGGGCGCGTCCGGCGGCGGGCGGTCCTCTCCCGGCCCCTCGTCCGGCAGACCCAGCTGCGCACCGAGCGCCTCGAGCCGCCGGCGGGCGAGGTCGCTCGGCGGGTCGGGGTGGCGGCGTCGGGAGAGGTCCACGCCGCGACGCTAGGTCGGTCCGTCGCCCCTCCGCACCCACCGTCGACGGATCTGTGGACAACCCCGCCGCGGCCGACCGCCGGTGGACGCGGAGCGGGCCGAACCACCGACCGAGGCACGGCGGGCGCGGCGTCCCGCCTGCACCACCCGTCCCACTCGGCACGGAGATCTGTCCCGGCACCCGGGAAGACCTCCGGGTGCGGGGACGGTTTCCCAGGTATACCTGGGAAACCGCAGCGCGGTCAGGGGGCGGGGCGGCCCGACACGGTGACGGCGAGCATGCCGGGGCCGACGTGGGCGCCGATGACGGCGCCGACCTCGCTGACGGCGACCTCGTCCAGGCCGAGGCGCTCGGCGAGGTGGTCGGCGACCTCCGCGGCGCGGCGACGGTCGGCCAGGTGCTGGACGGCGAGGTCCACCTCGTGCTCGCAGGCCGTGGCGGCCTCGACGGCGAGGTCCTCCAGGCGCGCCAGCGCCCGCTGCGCGGTGCGCACCTTCTCCAGCGGCACGATCGCTCCGTCGCGGAGCCCGAGCAGCGGCTTGACCGCGAGCGCCGAGCCGACCAGGGCGGCGGCCGCGCCGATCCTGCCGCCGCGACGCAGGTGCTCGAGGGTGTCGACGTAGAGGAACGCCGACGACGCACGTCCACGCGCGCCGGCCGCCGCGGCCATCTCCTCGGCCGTGCCGCCCGCGTCGCGGACGTCGGCCGCGGTGAGGGTCGCGAACGCCGTGCCCATGCCGACCTGGCGGCTGTCGACGGCGTGCACCGGCACCCGCGCGTCGCGGGCGGCGAGCACGGCGGAGTCGAACGTCCCCGACACCTCGGCGCTCAGGTGCACCGAGACGATCGCGGCGAACCCCTCGTCGGCCAGCGACGCGTAGAGCCGCGAGAACGCCTCGGGAGTCGCCCGCGAGGTGTTGACGGGCGTGCCCGCGCGGAGGGCTGCGGCGATCTCGTCGGCGTCGACGTCGACGTCCTCGGTGCGGACCTCGCGTCCGATCACCACCTGCAGCGGCACGACGACGACGTCACGACGCGCGGCCACCGACGCCGGCAGCGACGAGGTCGAGTCGGTCACGATCGCCGTGCGGGACGCCATGGGCGCAGGCTAGGCCATGCCTCTGCCGTGGGTGACGTCCTGGTGCGCCAGGCGGCGCAGCGCGAGGATCAGCGGCTCGTGCAGCACGGTGCCGAGCACCGCCGCCTCGACCGACGGCTCCCCTGCCGCGTCCTCGACCGCCGCCACCTCGTCCTCGGCCAGACCCCTGACGTGCGCGGCGTAGGATCGCAGGCGGTCGCC
This sequence comes from Solicola agrisoli, assembly GCF_049059935.1. Lineage (NCBI taxonomy): Bacteria > Bacillati > Actinomycetota > Actinomycetes > Propionibacteriales > Nocardioidaceae > Solicola > Solicola agrisoli. The sequence continues at coordinate 28,056 of NZ_JBMGQR010000007.1, forward strand.
GTCGAGCGGGATCCCGGCCTCCTCCAGCCCCGCGAGCGCGCGCTCGAGCTGGGCGGTCGCGGGGTAGGCGGGGTCGAAGACCTGGCCGAGCGACTCCAGCGCCGCCCGCGCCCGCGGCAGCCCGGGGTCGTCCGGCGCACCGTGCGGCGGCAGGGCCCCGAGCGCCCGGCCGAGCGCCTCGTACCGGTCGGCGTCGGTGTCCTCGACGGCGTCGACCACCCGACGCACCTGGGCGAGCGACAGCCCCGCGACCTGCACGAGCACCCGGACCAGGCGCAGGCGGTGCAGGTGCGTCTCGTCGTAGGTCGCCTGGGTGGGCCCGCTCGCCACGCCCGCGGGCAGCAGGCCCTCGCGCAGGTAGAACTTGACGGTCGCGCGGGGCACGCCCGAGCGCTCGACCAGCTCGGACATCCGCACGAGCGACTCCTTCCGACGTCCTCTTGACGATTGGAGAGTATCACTGTCCAATATGGATACCTTCACTGTCCAAACCACCGAGGAGCCGACATGACCCCGAGTGACAGCCTCTCCGCCGGCATCGTCCTGCTCACCGTCGTGGCCATCGAGTCCGGCGGCGTCCTCCTGCTGCGCATCGCCACCGGCGGCACGCGGGTCAACGAGCTGCAGCGCACCTTCTTCCGTGCCGGCCACGCCCATGCCGGCATGTTCGTCACGCTGGGCCTGGTCGTCCTGCTCCTGGTGAACGTCGCCGACGTCGCCTCGCCGTGGCGCGATCTCGGACCGACGCTCGTGCTGTCGGCGGCGATCGTGATGCCGGCCGGGTTCTTCCTCTCGGTCATCGGCCGCGACCCGCAGGCACCCAACCGTCTGCGGCTCCTCCTGCCGGCGGGCGGCGTCGTCCTGGCGGTCGGGCTCGTGGTCTCGGCGGTCGGCCTGATCGGTGCCGGGGTGGCCGCCTAGGAGCCTGGCCCCTGTCGGTGGCGGCCCCTACGGTGTGGACATGGTCCAGGTCGCGCTCTTCCACTCCGTCCTCGGCGTCCGCACCGGGGTCCTCGACGCAGCCAGCCGGCTGCGCGACGCCGGTCACGAGGTGCTCGTGGTCGACCAGTACGACGGGCGGGTGTTCGACGACTACGAGGTCGCGTCCGCGCACGCCGGCAGTGTCGGGTTCCCCGCCCTCATGCAGGTCGCGCTCGACGCCGTCGCCGACCTCGACGACGGGTTCGTCGCCATCGGCTTCTCCAACGGCGGCGGCATGGCCGAGCACGTCGCGCTCCACCGGGCCGTCGCCGGCGTCGTGATGCTCTCGGGCACCCTGCCGCTCGAGCTGCTCGGCGCCGAGGCGTGGCCGTCCGGCGTGCCGGCGCAGATCCACTACGCCGTCGACGACCCGTTCCGCCAGCAGGCGTGGGCCGACTCCGTCGCGACGTCCGTGCGCGCCGCCGGCGCCGAGCTCGAGGTCTTCGACTACCCCGGTGCCGGGCACCTGTTCACCGACGAGACCCTCCCGGACGAGCACGACCCCGAGGCCGCCGAGCTGCTCTTCGAGCGGGTCCTCGACTTCTGCGCGCGCCGCGTCTGAGCCGCGCTCAGCCCAGCACCCGCACGAGGTGCTCCTCGAGTCGCGCGGCCGAGATCTCGTCCGGTACCCCGACGCCGGAGTCGCGCCACGGCGCGGTGACCTTCGACGGGTCGGGCAGGTGGCCGACGACGTCCATCACGTCCCAGTACCGACGACCGTGCGCGCCACCGTCGGCGCGCAGCAGGTCGTAGGCTCGCGCGAGGGCGTCCGCGACGTCCGGGCCGTGGAGCATTGCCAGGTAGGTGCGGGCGTGCGCCACGTCCAGGTCGGCCGGGCCCCAGGACGTCTCCACCCAGTCCACGACGCCGCTCACCTCGCCGCCCTGCCAGAGCACGTTGCCGAGGTGGAGGTCGCGGTGCAGGAACACCCCGGGGGCGGCAGGCGGCTCGTCCTCGAGCACCGCGAACGCCGAACGCCAGGCATCGGGACGTCCCGCCCACGTCGGCACCACCTGCTTCTGCTCGCCCGCCCACGACTGGTAGGCGCGCGGACGCTCCGGCGGCACGACCGCGTGGACGTCGGCGAGGAGCCGGGCCAGGCGGTCCACGAGGTCGGCGTCGTCGCGTCGCAGCTCCAGCGCACCCGGCAGCCGGGTCATCAGGTGCGACGGGACGCCGGTGCGGAGGCCGTCGGCGTCGAGCGCCAGGCTCGCCGGCGCCGGCACGGACGTCGTCGCCAGCACTCCCTGCACCCACGACTCACGCGCCAGCAGCGCCGACGCATGGGTGCGCCACGGCTCGCGGGTCATCTGCCGCAGCACCACGTCGGTGCCGTCCTGGCACGCGATCGCGAGCATCGTGGACGTCCACCCGCCGACGAGCGGGTCGACGGAGGCCACGGGGCTCCCGGTGGCCTCCTCGACGAACGCCCGCGCGGCCGGCGACAGCATGCTCAGACGACGATGTTGACCAGCTTGGGCGCGCGGACGATGACCTTGCGCACGGGCTGGCCGTCCACGAACCGCTGCACGTTCTCGTCGGCCAGGGCGAGTCGCTCCAGCTCGGCGTCGTCGACGTCGGGTGCGACCTCCAGCTTGGCGCGCACCTTGCCCTTGACCTGCACCACGCAGGTGACGGTGTCGTCGACGAGCAGCGTGTCGTCCACCTGCGGCCACGCCACCTGCGACACCGACGGCTCCTGGCCCAGCGCGGCCCACATCTCCTCGGCCACGAACGGCGCGAACAGGCTCAGCAGCACCGCGACGGTCTCGGTGGCCTCGCGGACGGCGGGGTCGGACGGCCCGGCGCCGGTGTCGATCGCCTTGCGCGTGGCGTTCACCAGCTCCATCACGCGCGCCACGACGACGTTGAAGCGGTGCGAGTCGAGCAGGCCCACGGCGTCGTGCACGGTGCGGTGCGTGACGCGGCGCAGCGCGACGTCACCGCTCGAGGGGTCGGCGCCCACCTCGCTCGCGACGTCCTGCGACAGGCGCCACGCGCGCTGCAGGAACCGCAGCGACCCCGCCGGCGACACGTCGGCCCAGTCGATGTCGTCCTCGGGCGGGCCCGCGAACACGATCGTCAGGCGCACCGCGTCGACGCCGAACTCGTCGATCTGCTGGCCGAGGTCGACACCGTTGCCCAGCGACTTGCTCATCGCCTTGCCCTCGTTGATCACCTGGCCCTGGTTCATCAGGGCGGTGAAGGGCTCCTCGAAGTCCACCATGCCGAGGTCGTGCAGCACCTTGGTGAAGAAGCGGCTGTACAGCAGGTGCAGGATCGCGTGCTCGACGCCGCCGACGTACTGGGCGGCCGGCATCCACCGGCGCACGGCCTCGGGGTCGAACGGGCCGTCGGTGTAGTCCGGCGAGCAGTAGCGCAGGTAGTACCAGGACGAGTCGACGAAGGTGTCCATCGTGTCGGTGTCGCGGCGCGCCGGTCCCCCGCAGGACGGGCAGGTGGTCTCGACCCAGTCGGTGGCCGCGGCCAGCGGCGAGGTGCCCTTGGGCGCCAGGTCGGCGCCGCGCAGGTCGGGCAGGCGGACGGGCAGCTGGTCGTCGGGGACGGCCACCTCGCCGCACGACTCGCAGTGCACGATCGGGATCGGGCAGCCCCAGTAGCGCTGCCGGCTCAGCAGCCAGTCGCGCAGCCGGAAGTTGACGGTGCGCTCCCCCGAGCCCTCGGCGGCCAGGTGGTCGACGACCCGGGCGATGCCCTCGGCCTTGGTCGAGACGCCGTCCAGGATGGGCGAGTCGACGTACGCGCCGTCGCCCGCGGTCGCGACGCCGCTCGTGGCGGGGTCGTCCTCGCCGGGCACGTCGATGACGGTCCGCACCGGCAGGTCGAAGGCGCGGGCGAAGTCGAGGTCGCGCTGGTCGTGCGCGGGCACGGCCATGACGGCGCCGGTGCCGTAGTCGGCCAGGACGTAGTCCGCCGCCCAGACCGGCATCTTCTCGCCGGTCAAAGGGTTGATGGCGTGCACGCCCAGGAACACGCCCGACTTGGGACGGTCGGTGGCCTGCCGCTCGATGTCGGTGGCGCGGCGCGTCTGCTCCAGGTAGGCCTCGAACGCCTCGCGCTGCTCGGGCGCGCACAGCTCGGTGGCCAGCCTGGCGTCGGGCGCGACGACGAAGAACGTCGCTCCGTACAGGGTGTCGGGACGGGTGGTGAAGACCGAGATCGGCTCGTGGCCCTCGATCTCGAAGCGGACGTGCGCGCCCTCGGAGCGACCGATCCAGTTGCGCTGCATCGCGATGACGCGGTCGGGCCAGTCCAGGCCCTCCATGTCGTCGAGCAGGCGCTGGGCGTAGTCGGTGATCTTGAAGTACCACTGGGTCAGGTCGCGCTTGGTGACCACCGACCCGCAGCGCTCGCACAGGCCCTGCACGACCTGCTCGTTGGCCAGCACGGTCTGGTCCTTGGGGCACCAGTTCACCGGTGACGACTTGCGGTAGGCCAGGCCGCGCTCGTGGAAGCGCAGGAACAGCCACTGCGTCCAGCGGTAGTACTCCGGGTCGGACGTGTGCAGGCGACGCGTCCAGTCGAAGCTCAGGCCGTAGCGCCGGATCGACTCGGCCTGGGTCTCGATGTTGGCGTAGGTGTACGTCGCCGGGTTCTCGTCGCGCTTGATCGCGGCGTTCTCGGCGGGCAGGCCGAAGGAGTCCCAGCCGATGGGGTTCAGCACGTTGTAGCCGCGCAGGCGCCAGTAGCGCGCGAGCACGTCGTGCAGCGCGAACACCTCGCCGTGGCCCATGTGCAGGTCGCCCGACGGGTACGGGAACATCGTCAGGGCGTAGCGGCGCTCACGCGTCTGGTCGGCGTCGTCGGCGTCGTAGGGACGCAGGTCGTCCCAGACCCGGCGCCACCGGTCCTGCACCTCGACGACGTCGTACGTGGCCTGCTGGTCGGCGTTCACTGATCTCCCTTGATCTGCACGGTCTGCACCGTCCTGTCCTGTCCCGGGCACAAAAAAGCCCCTCGGTCAGAGGGGCGGCCGCACTGTCGTGGAGATCAGTGCGGCTGAGGAAGGAGCAGGGTGCGCATGGGGCGATGCTAGCGCACCGCCGCCTCACTCCCCCCGGCGCTTCGCCTGCTCCTCGGCCTCGAAGTCGTCGGGCACGACCACCGGACGCAGGCGCGCCCAGGTGATGAAGAGCGCCGCGACGACGACCATGCCGAGGCCGCCCCACAGGTTGATGTTGAGCCCGTCGCCGCGGGCGAGCTCGGCGTCGGTGGCGTTGAACAGGCCGAGCAGCACCAGGATGACGCCGTAGGTGCCGAGCAGCGCGCCGATGATCGAGCGGATGTCGAACGCGCCGGCTGTCTTCTTCTTCTCGTCGGGCATGTGCGGGCTCCTCGGCTCAGCGGAAGACGATGTTGAGGACGATGATGATGACCAGTCCGACGCCGGCCAGCTTGGTCGGCGACTGGTACCAGGGCAGCAGGTGCGCGTCGGGGTCCTGCAGCGACTCCTTCGGCGTCAACGAGTACACCAGCCCGTTCAGCTCCGACTCCACCCTGGGCCGCGTCACGAGGCTGACCACGACGCTCACCACGATGTCGACGACGAACGCGGCGGCCGCGGCGACGAAGCTCGCGCCCTGCCCGCTCAGCGAGATCGCGCCCGTGCTCAGCGGACCCAGCGTCCCCTCGGCGAGCACCGCCACGAGGACGGCGGCCGCCGTGCCGGAGACGAGCCCGACCCAGCCGGCCGTGGCCGTCATCCGCTTCCAGAACATGCCGAGGATGAAGGTGGCGAACAGGGGCGCGTTGAAGAAGCCGAACAGCGTCTGCAGGTAGTCCATCAGGTTGCTGTAGCCGGAGGCGAAGATCGCGGTGCCGATGGCGATGATCGTCGCCGCGACGGTCGCGAGGCGTCCGACCAGCGTGTAGTACGCGTCGGGCTTGTCCTTGACGACGTACTGCTGCCACAGGTCGTAGCTGAAGACGGTGTTGAACGCCGAGATGTTGGCCGCCATGCCGGCCATGAACGAGGCGAGCAGGCCCGCGATCGCGACGCCGAGCATGCCGTTGGGCAGCAGGTCGCGCATCAGCAGCAGGATCGCGTCGTTGTAGGTCACGCCGGTGTCGTCGCCCGCCTTCAGCCCCTGCATCTCGGGGATGACGATCGCGGCGATGATGCCGGGGATGACGACGATGAACGGGATGAACATCTTGGGGAAGGCGCCGATGATCGGCGAGCGGCGCGCCGCCGACATCGAGTCCGAGGCCATCGCGCGCTGCACCTCGACGAAGTTGGTCGTCCAGTAGCCGAAGCTGAGCACGAACCCCAGGCCGAAGATCAGGCCGATCACCGACAGCAGCGGGTTGTCGATGCCGGTGAGGTCGGTGGCGGGCCAGGCCGACAGCTGCTCGGGTCCGGGCTGGACCCGCTCGGTGATGCCGTTCCAGCCGCCCACCTTGTGCAGGGCGATGATCGTCAGCGGCGTCAGGGCCGCGACGATGACGAAGAACTGCAGCACCTCGTTGTAGATCGCGGCCGAAAGCCCGCCCAGCGCGGTGTAGCTGAGCACGATCGCCGCGGCGACCACCAGCGACACCCACAGCGGCCAGCCGAGCAGCCGGTTCACGATGGACGCGAGCAGGTACAGGTTGATGCCGGCGATCAGCAGCTGGGCGATCGCGAAGCTCAGCGCGTTGACGAGGTGCGCGCCGGTGCCGAACCGGCGGCGCATGAACTCCGGCACCGAGCGCACGCCCGAGCCGTAGTAGAAGGGCATCATCACGACGCCGAGGAACAGCATCGCCGGGACGGCGCCGATCCAGAAGTAGTGCATGGTCGCCATGCCGTACTGGGCGCCGTTGGCCGACATGCCCATGATCTCGACGGCGCCGAGGTTGGCCGAGATGAACGCCAGGCCCGTCACCCATGCCGGCAGCGAGCGGCCCGACAGGAAGAAGTCGATGCTCGACGACACCTGACGGCGTGCGACCAGGCCGATGCCGACCACGAACACGAAGTACAGGGCGATGATGACGTAGTCGAAGACGTTCGCGTTCAGCTGGAACGTGTCGCCGGCCGCAGCCAGGGTCATGCGGTTTCTCCTCGGGCTTCGTGACCATTTGTTGCGCGGAGCAACGGGGACGTTACACCTGGTCCGTACCGGTCGGTAAGGGGCACCGGCGCCCCGCGTCGACCGGCGGCGGTTGGGCCGTCCCGGCAGACTTGATCCATGAGCCGCCCCGCACGACTCGACCGCCGCCAGCTGTTCTCCCTGCTCGCCGTCGCGGCCGTCGCGGGGTGCTCGAGCGGCGGCGGTGACGGCCCGCAGGGCACCGATCCCTCCGACCGCGCCACGACCACCTCCCCGAGCCCCTCGACCGACGTCGGCGCCACCGCGACCGGTCCGGCCGACCCGCAGGTCGCGGGCACCGTCGCCACCGGCATGACCACCCCGTGGGGCCTGGCGTTCCTCGCCTCGGGCGACGCCCTCGTCTCCGAGCGCGACACCGGCCGGATCGTCCGCGTGACGCCCGAGGGCGGGAAGACGCCCGTCGGCACGGTCGACGGCGTCACCGACGACACGAGCGAGGGCGGTCTCCTGGGCATCGTGCTGTCGCCCGACCAGTCCGAGCTCTACGCCTACTACACCGCCGCCGACGACAACCGCGTCGTGCGCATGAGCCTGTCGGGCGACTCGCTGGGCAGCCCCACGGACGTCATCACCGGCATCCCGCGCAACTCGTTCCACAACGGCGGGCGCCTGCGCTTCGGCCCCGACGGCCAGCTGTACGTCAGCACGGGTGACGCCGGCGCCGAGGGCGACGCCCAGGACCGCGACGCGCTGGCCGGCAAGATCCTGCGCCTGACGCCCGGCGGGGAGCCGTCCGAGGGCAACCCGTTCGACAACGAGGTCTTCTCCTGGGGGCACCGCAACGTCCAGGGCCTGGCGTTCGACGACGCCGGCCGCCTGTGGGCCTCGGAGTTCGGCAACCAGCGCCGCGACGAGCTGAACCTCGTCGAGGCGGGCCGGAACTACGGCTGGCCCGAGGTCGAGGGACGCGCCGACGACGACCGCTTCGTCAACCCCAAGGCCACCTGGGCCACCGACGACTGCTCGCCCTCGGGCATCGCGATCGCCAGGAGCACGGTGCTGGTGGCGGGCCTGAAGGGCCGGAGCCTCTACGCGGTGCCGGTCGACGGCACCGACGCCGCGGAGCCGCAGCGCCTGTTCGAGGGCGAGTACGGCCGCCTGCGCACGATCGAGCCGGCGCCCGACGGGTCGCTGTGGCTGACCACGAGCAACACCGACGGCCGCGCCGACCCCGGGCCCGACGACGACCGGATCCTTCGCATCACCGTCTGACCTCGTCGCTAGGCTCGCCCGCATGACCTGGCTCGTGACCGGCGCTGCCGGCTACATCGGTTCCCACGTCGTCGCGGCCTTCACCGCGGCGGGCACGTCCGTCGTCGCGCTCGACTCGCTCGCCAGCGGTCACCGCGACTTCGTGCCCGACGACGTCCCGTTCCACGAGCTCGACGTGCTCGACGCCGCGGGCGTCGAGGGCGTGCTGCGCGAGCACGACGTCGTGGGCGTCGTCCACCTCGCGGGGTTCAAGTACGCGGGCGTCTCGGTGCAGCGTCCGCTGCACACCTACGAGCAGAACGTGACGGGAACCGCGCGGCTGCTCGAGGCGATGGCCGCCGCCGACGTCGAGAACATCGTCTTCTCGTCCTCGGCGGCCACCTTCGGCACGCCCGACGTCGACCTCGTCACCGAGACCACCCCCACCTCGCCGGAGTCGCCCTACGGCGAGAGCAAGCTGATCGGCGAGTGGCTGCTGGCCGACCAGGGCCGCGCCACCGGCCTGCGGCACACGAGCCTGCGGTACTTCAACGTCGTCGGCTCGGGCTCGCCCCACCTGTACGACTCCAGCCCGCACAACCTGTTCCCGCTCGTCCTCGAGGCCGTGGCCCAGGGACGCACGCCGCGCATCAACGGCGACGACTACGCCACCCCCGACGGCACCTGCGTCCGCGACTACGTCCACGTCGCCGACCTCGCGACGTCCCACGTCGCCGCAGCACGGGCGCTGGCCGACGGCCGCACGCTCGAGCCGGTCTACAACCTCGGCAGCGGCGACGGCGTGTCGGTGCGCGAGATCATGTCCGCGGTGGCGCGGGTGACGGGCGTCGACTTCGAGCCCGAGATCGGCCCCCGTCGTCCGGGCGACCCCGACCGCATCGTCGCCAGCGGCGAGCTCGCCGCGCGCGACCTCGACTGGCAGATGCGCCACACGCTCGACGACATGGTCCGCAGCGCCTGGGAGTCCGCGCCGCGCTGACCTACTTCTCGAACGTCGAGGCGCAGAAGTTCTCGATCTGGTCGGTGGTGCCGCTGATGATCAGCTCGTCGTACGGCTCGACGACGGTCTCCGGCCGCGCGTAGGTGAAGTCCTCGCCGCGGCGCTTGATGCCCACCACCGTGACGCCGAACTTCGAGCGCAGCCGGGAGTCCTCGAGCGTCCTGCCGCTCACCTGGCCGGGAGCGCGCGTGCGGGCGATGGCGAACCGGTCGTCGAACTCCATGAAGTCGATCATCGAGCCGGTGACCATGTGGGCCACCCGCTCCCCCATCGCAGACTCCGGGTAGACGACGTGCGTCGCGCCGACCTTGTCCAGGATCGTGCCGTGCTGCTTGTTGATCGCCTTCGCCCAGACCTCCTCGATGCCGATCTCGACGAGCGCGAGCACCGTCAGCAGGCTCGCCTCGACGTCGGTGCCGATGCCCACGACGGCGCGGTCGAACTGGTCGACGCCCAGCTGGCGCAGGACGTCGGCCTGGGTGGAGTCGGCCTGGACGACCTGGGTGAACTCGTGCGACCAGCGCTGGACGAGCTCGGGGTCCTCGTCGATCACCAGGACGTCGTGGCCGAGGGCGCGCAGCGACGTGGCCACGGCGGTGCCGAACCGGCCGAGGCCGATCACGGCCACCGGGTGGTCGCCGGCGTGCTGCTCGCGCTTGCCCATGGGTGCTCCTCGTCAGGTGGTGGGTGTGTCGACGTCCGGTCGGCTCAGCCGATGATCGGGCGCTCCTCGGGCAGGCGGTAGCGCCGGGGAGTGCTGCGCAGCGCGAGCGCGGACGCCGCGGCCACGGTACCGACGCGCCCCACGAACATCAGCACCATGAGCACGCCCTGGGCGTCGTAGGGCAGGTCGTAGGTGATGCCGGTGGACAGCCCGACCGTCGCGAAGGCCGAGGTGACCTCGAACAGGACGGCGTCGAGCTCGTAGGAGGTCATGGTGAGCAGGAGCAGCGTCGAGACGGCCACGAGCATCACCGACAGCAGGGCGATGCACAGCGCCTGGCGGAGCGTGGACGCGCCGATGCGGCGGTTGCCGATGGTCACGTCGTCGTCGCCGCGGATCTCGGCGAGGATCACGAAGGCGAGCAGCAGGAACGTGGTGATCTTGATGCCGCCGGCCGTGCTCGCGCTGCCGCCGCCGATGAACATCATCACGGTGGCGACGCCGAGCGTCTCGGGCCTGACCTCGCCCCAGCTGAAGCTGTTGAAGCCGCCCGAGCGGGGCATGACGCCGCCCTCGATGCCGGTGACGAGCTTCTCGACCAGACCGGTGCCGCCGATCGTCGCCGGGTTGTTCCACTCCGACAGCAGGAACAGCACGACGCTCAGCACGAGCAGGCCGATCGAGCCCCAGACCGTCAGGCGGGTGTGGATCGTCCAGCGGCTCGGGCGCCGCCAGCCCGTCCAGAGCTCGGCCATCACCGGGAAGCCCAGGGCCCCGACGAACACGCCGAGCGAGATGGTGCCGATGATCCAGACGTTGCCGGCGAAGCCGACGAGGTTGTCGGACTCCAGGGAGAACCCCGCGTTGTTGAACGCGCCGACGGAGTGGAACACGCCGTGCCACAGTGACGTCGCCCACGAGTCGTAGTAGCCGCGGTAGGCCACGGTGAGCACGGCGGCGATGACGGCCTGGAAGGCCAGCATCATCACCGCGACGCGGCGCAGCAGCTGGCGCAGGCCACCGGGGTCGACCAGGCGCATCTCGGCCTGGGCGAGCATCCGGGTGCGCATGCCGAGCCGGCCGCCGACGGCCATGCCGAGGACGGTGGCGATGGTGGTGATGCCGAACCCGCCGACCTCCATCAGCACGAGGATCACGCCCTGGCCGAACGGCGTCCAAAAGGTGGCGGTGTCGACCGACGCGAGGCCGGTGACGGTGACCGCCGACGTCGAGGTGAACAGCGCGGGCATGACCACCGGTGAGTCGTGGTCGGCCCGCGAGATCGGCAGCATCAGCAGGGCCGAGCCGATGACGATGCCGGCGAAGAACAGCAGCGGCAGCAGGCGGACGGGGTGCGCGACGGCGCGCACGCCCTTGCTCCACCCCGCCTGCCACGACACGAGTGACGAGGCTACAGCGTCGGGCGGGGCAGCACGGTGCGCACGAGAAGACCGGCGGCGAGCGCCCAGAACGCCGCGCCCACGCCGAGCACCGAGAGCCCGGAGGCCGCCACCAGGAACGTCACCCCGGTCGCCTCAGGACGCTCGGTGCCGTCGAACGCCGACGACAGCGAGGCGACGAGCGTCCCGAGCAGGGCGAGACCCGCGGCGGCCTCCACCACTCCCGGTGGCGCCGCGGCCACGACGACCGCCAGCCCGGCCGCCACGGCGCCGATGACGACGTACGTCCAGCCGGCCGCCTGCGCCGCCCGCCAGCGGCGCGACGGGTCGGGGCCGGCGTCGGGCGAGGCGGCCAGGGCGGCGCTGATCGCCGCGAGGTTGACCGCGTGGACGCCGGCCGCGGCGCCGACGACGGTGCCGACGCCCGTCACCGCCATCGCCGGCCGCCACGGGACCGTGTAGCCGAACGACGCCATCACCGCGACGCCCGGCACGTTCTGCGAGGCCATCGTCACGACGTACAGGGGCAGTGCGATGCCGACGACCGCCTGGACGGTGAGCGAGGGCGTCGTCAGGCTCAGCGACGGCAGCAGCTCCGACGCCGCGGGCGCGTCGCCGCCCGCGACGAGGGACCCGACGACGACGCCGAGCGCGACCACGAGCGAGCCGGGCACGGCCCACCGCGGCGCGACGCGGAGCAGCACCAGCCAGGTCGCCACGACGGGCGCGACGAGCGCGGGCCGGTCGACGAGCGACAGGGCCGGCGCGAGGCACAGCGGCAGCAGCACGCCGGCCAGCATCGCCTGCGCGAGCGGCCGCGGGATGGACGCGACGAGCGACCCGAGCCGCGGCCACGCCGCCGTCAGGACGACGAGCGCGCCGACGACGACGAACGCGCCGACCGCGGCCGGCCACCCGCCCGCCACCGCCCCGGTGGACGCGAGCAGCGCCGCGCCGGGCGTCGACCACGCCAGCGTGATCGGCATCCGGTACCGCCAAGACAGCCAGATCATGCCGGCGGCCTGCACCAAGCACATCGTCAGCAGGCCGGACGCCGCCTGCTCGGCGGTCGCGCCGACGGCCCGCAGCCCGGCGAGCACGACCGCGAACGAGCTGGTGAACCCGACGACCGCGGTGACGACGCCCGCGAGCACCGACTGCGTCCGCTCCTGCATGCCGCCTCCTGCTGTTCTGTAAACAGAACGATAGCCTGGTCCGATGACTGGCACGCACCCCGCGGTCGGGGCCCGGCTGCGCGAGGTGCGCCGCGCGCGCGGCCTGAGCCTGTCGCGTCTCGCCGCCGAGGCGGGCGTCGGCAAGGGCACGCTGTCAGAGATCGAGGGCGGCACCCGCAACCCCACGCTGGAGACGCTCTACCGCCTGGCCGGACGGCTCGCCGTCCCGCTCGCCGACCTGCTGGCCGAGGGCGCCGGCAGCACCGTCGCCGACGAGGTCACCACGGTGACGCTGCTCGACGCCCGGTCGGACGACGCCGGCACCACCGTCGAGGTCTACCGGCTCCTCCTCGACGCCGGCGGCACCCGTCGCTCCCCCGCCCACGGCGCGGGCGTCGTCGAGCACCTCACCGCCACCCGCGGCGCGTTCCGCGTCGAGGTGGGCGACGCGGTGCTGGACGTGGCGACGGGCACCTCGGCGCGGTGGACGTCCGACGTCCCCCACGCCTACACCGCCACCTCCCCCCACCCCGCCGAGGCCGTCCTCGTCATCACCACCCCCGCGCCACCGGCGCGTTGAGGTCCGAGCTCGTCAACGCATCGACCGCTGGTGCGTTGGACACCTCGGACCTCGAGCGCGGGTTTGCGCCACTCGGCGGTCAGGTGTCGGACCAGGCGGACCAGAGGCGGGCGTAGCGACCGCCGGCGGCGACGAGCTCGGCGTGGGTGCCCTGCTCGACGACGCGGCCGGCGTCCAGGACCACGACGCGGTCGGCGGTGGCGGCCTGGGTGAGGCGGTGGGCGACGACGATGCTGGTGCGGCCCGCGGTGGCGGCGGACGCGGCGGCCTCGAGGTCGTGGGCGCCGGCACTGCCGGCCTCGGCGGTGGCCTCGTCGAGGATGACGACGGGCGGGTCGACGAGCACGAGGCGGGCCAGGGCGAGCTGCTGGGCCTGCGGGGCGGACAGGTCGTGGCCGCCCTCGCCGACGACCGTCGCGAGTCCGTCGGGCAGCGCGGACACCCACGACGTCGCACCCACGAGGTCGAGCGCGGCGAGCACCTCGTCGTCGGTCGCGTCGGGACGGCCGAGCCGGGCGTCGGCGCCGAGCGTGCCGGCGAACACGTGGACGTCCTGGCTGACGAGCGCGACGTGGCGGCGCAGGCCGCGGTCGCCGAGCTCGTCCTGGGGGACGTCGCCGACGCGGACGGTGCCGTCGGTGGCGAGCACCTGGCCGGCGACGACCGACGCGAGGGTGGTCTTGCCCGCGCCCGTGGCGCCGACGAGCGCGACCTTCTCGCCCGGACGCACCTCGAGGTCCACCTCGTGCAGGACGAGCGGGCCGTCGTCGTAGGCGTGCGAGACCTTGGCGACCACGACGCCGGAGTCGCGCGGCACGGACGCCTTGGCGGGCTCGTCCGGCAGCGGCATGTCGATGACGCCCACCAGCCGCGCCAGGCTCGCCCCGGCGGACTGGATGGAGTCGAACGTCATCATCAGCGTGCCCAAGGGGCCGAAGAGCCGGTGGAAGAACCAGGCTGCGGCCGTGGCGGCGCCGACGGTGATCGCGTCGGCGTCCACGAGCCAGAACCCGGTCACGAGGATCGCCGACAGCGCGAGCAGCTCGGCGCGGTTCATCGACCCGCCGAACCGGGTGAGGAGGTGGAACACGTCGATGGAGATGTCGCGGGCCTCGGCCGACCGCTCGTCGACGCGGGCGACGTGCTGGGCCTCGGCGCGGTAGGCGCGCAGGGTGTCCGCCCCGCTCATCGCCCCGACGAGGGCCTGGGCCCGCTCACCCAGCGCCCGTCGCTCGGCGGCGTACATCGGCCCGGACCGCGGCAGGTACCAGCGCACGCCGTGGACGTAGACGGGCAGCGCGAGCAGCCCGGCCAGGCCGAGGCGCCAGTCGAGCCCGAAGATGCCGCCGAGCGTCACGACCGTCACGGCCGCGGCCTGCACCACCTGGGGCACCGTCGTGCTGATCGCCTGGGTGACCACGGAGACGTCGTCGCCGACGCGGCTGAGCAGGTCGCCGCTGCCGGTGGCCTCCACCTCGGTCGAGCGGAGCCGCAGGGACCGGGTGACCACCTGCTCGCGCAGGCTCGCGAGCACCGCCTCGGCGACGCGCGACATCAGCATCACGCCGACCGTCAGCGTGGCCCCGGCACCGACCGCCGAGACGACGAGGAGCACCACCGTGCGGGGCAGCGCCTGCGTGCCCGCGCCGTCGAGGGTGTCGTCGACGAGGCCGCCGAGCACGAGCGGCGCCATCAGGCCGAACCCGGCCGAGGCGACGAACGCGACGACGGTGACCGCCGCGGCCAGTCGGTGCGTGCGCAGCGCCCGCCCCAGCCCGGCCGCGGTCTGACGGGCGTCGGCGACGGGCATCAGCGTGCGCGGAGCCGTCACCGGGTCACCGCCGCGCGGTAGGAGTCGGTGGCCAGCAGCTCGTGGTGGGTGCCCTCGGCCACCACCCGGCCACCGTCGACGACGACCACGCGGTCGCAGCGGTCGAGCACGGCGGGGCTGTGGGTGGCGACGAGCGTGGCGGCGTCGGGGTCGGCGTGCCGCAGCCGCACCAGCCCGTCGGCCACCTGGGCCTCGGTGACGGCGTCGACGGCCGACGTCGGCTCGTCGAGCACCAGTACGGGCGGGGACGCGAGAAGCGCGCGTGCGAGTCCGAGCCGCTGGCGCTGGCCGCCGGACAGCCCGGCGCCGCGGTCGGTGAGCCGGCGCTCGAGACCGTCGGGGTGCGCCGCGACGACGTCGCCCGCGCCGGACGCCGCGAGCGCGAGGTCGCGCTCGTCGGCGGACGCCTCGGGGCGCCCGAGCAGGAGGTTCTCGCCGACGGTGCCCTCGAACAGCTCCACCTGGTGGGCCTCGACGAGGACGGACGCGCGCACGTCGGCGAGGCGCAGCTCGGCGAGCGGCGTGCCGGCCACGAGCACCCGGCCGCCCACCTCGGCGGGACGGGCGCGTCCGGCGAGGACGGTGGTGAGCGCGTCGGTGTCGCTCTGCGCGTGGGCGACCAGGCCCACCAGCTCGCCGCGGGCGAGGTCGAGGTCGAGCGCCGTCAGCGAGCCGTAGGTCAGCCCGCGCAGGCTCAGCGGCGCCCCGCCGCCGGGGGACGCGGTGCCGTCGGACGACAGGTGCGGCAGCGACTCCACGGCGGCCAGGCGGCGCGCGGACGCGAGGGCGGCGGCGACGGCCGTCAGGCAGGCCCCCACCATCGCCACCGGCTCGGCGACGAACTGCGCCAGCCCGATGACGGTGATCAGCTCGCCGATGCTGATCCGGCCCTGCAGCGCGAACCAGCCCGACGTGCCGGCGACGACGGCGAGGAACAGGCCGCTGAGCAGGGTGGAGGCGCCGAGCGAGACGCCGCGCCAGGTGGCGGCGCGCAGCGTCAGGGCGAGGGTCTCCTGGCTCGAGTCGACGTAGCGCCGGGCGGCGTGCTCCTCGGCGCCGATCCCGCGCAGCGCACGTCCACCCTGGACGAGGTCGGTGGCGGCGGCGGTGGTGCGGCCGAGCGAGGCCTGCTGGTCGGCGGTGCGGCGGGCGACCAGCGGCGTCGTCAGCTGGACGACGCCGAGCACCAGCGGCACGCCCACGAGCACGACGAGGCCGAGCAGCACGTCGATGCGCAGCAGCACGACGGCGCTGATCACCAGCCCGGCCACGCCGGCGACGACCCACGACACCGCGGGCACGGCCTCGACGGCGCGGTCGGCGTCGGAGGTGGCGAGCGTCAGCATCTCGCCGGGACGCAGGTCGGTGTCGAGGTCGCGCGGGTCGAGGACGCGCCGGGCGACCTCGACGCGCAGCAGGTGCGTCTCGTGCATCTCGGCGGCCACGATGAGCCGCGCACCGAAGCGCCAGGCGTAGGTGAGCACCGCGAACAGCACCACCATCGCGCCGATGCCCACGAGCAGCGCGGTGCCGTCGCTCGGTGCGACCGCGCGGTCGACGACCTGCCCGATGACGACGGGCACCATCGCCTCGCAGAGCTGGTGCAGGCTCACCAGCACCATGCCCAGCGCGATGCGCCGGCGCTGGCGCCAGAAGGCCCGCCGGAGGAGTCCGCCGCCGGTCAAAGCCCGGCGGCCTCGAGGCGCCGGTCGACCTCGTCGCTCAGCTGCTCCTCGTCCAGGCCCTGCTTCTCGCCCTCGGCGTAGACGGTCTCGAGGTCGATGCCCGACTGCTCGTAGCGGCGCATCCACTCCTCGGCCTGCGCACGCCAGTAGCCGACGATGCCGTAGGTGCCGCGCGGGAGCCCACACTCCTGGCGCAGGTGGCGCTTGGCCGCGCGGGTGGCGGCGGCCTCACCCGCGACGTAGACGTAGCCGGGACCCTCGGGCAGCGAGGTCGAGGCGACGATCTCGCCCAGCCTGCTGGTGCGGCCGAGGTCGGGCGTGTGGTGCCAGGTGACCGCGTCGCCCAGCTCGGCGAGCTCGTCCTCGGGGCCGTGCACCTCGACGTGCGCCGTGGTGCGGACGCCGTCGGGCGCCTCCTCGATCATCCGGCCGATGGCCGGCAGCGCGACGACGTCGCCGTACAGCACCTGCCAGGTGGCGTCGGCCGGGCGGGCGTACCAGCTGGTGGTGGTGGAGACGCCCACGGTCTCGCCCACGCGGGCCGACTGGGCCCAGGTGGTGGCGACGCCCTCGTCGTGGACGACGACGTCGAAGGTGATGGTGCCGGTGACGGCGTCGAAGCGACGCACGGTGTACCAGCGGGTGTGGGAGTAGGCGTCGTCGCCCTCGGGCACGTCGTCGGGGTGCACCACCGAGCCGTCGGCCCGCGGCACCCCCAGCAGGAACGCCTCGTCGGGGACGCCGGTGGTGCTCCAGCCGGCCATCAGCGGGCCGCCGACCTCGAGTCGCACGAGGTGGGGGCTGAGCCGCTCGGTCCGCAGGACCTCGGCCAGGGAGTAGGTGAGCTCACGCGCCATCGGCGAGCACCTCCGTCCGGTCGGTGTGGGTGGCGTGGTGGCGCCCGATCGGCACCACCATCGGGGTGCGGGACACCGGGTCGGGCACGACGCGCGACGCCATGCCGAACACCTGGGCGACGGTCTCCTCGGTGACGACGTCGGAGGGCGCTCCCTCGCCGACCACGCGGCCGTCCTTCATGGCGATCAGGTGGTCGGCGTACCGGCAGGCGAGGTTGAGGTCGTGCAGCACGATGACGATCGTGGTGCCGGCCCGACGGTTCAGGTCGGTGAGCAGGTCGAGCACCTCGACCTGGTGGCTGACGTCGAGGTAGGTGGTGGGCTCGTCGAGCAGCAGCAGGTCGGTCTGCTGGGCCAGTGCCATCGCGATCCAGACGCGCTGGCGCTGCCCGCCCGACAGCTCGTCGACGGGACGGTCGGCGAGCTCGTGCGTCTCGGTGACGGTGAGGGCGTCGGTGACGGCCTGGTCGTCGGCGGCGGTCCAGCTGCGGAACCACCCCTGGTGCGGGTAGCGGCCGCGGCCAACGAGGTCGGCGACCTTGATGCCCTCGGGCGCGACGGGGTGCTGGGGCAGCAGCCCGAGCATGGTGGCGACCTTCTTGGTGGGCATCGAGTGGATGCTCTCGCCGTCGAGGACGACGGTGCCGGCCGACGGCGACAGCAGCCGCGCCATGCCGCGCAGCAGGGTGGACTTGCCGCAGGCGTTGGCGCCGACGATGACGCTCACCTGCCCGGGGGGCACCTGGACGGTGAGGTGGTCGACGACGTGACGGTCGCCGTAGCCCAGGCAGACCTTCTCGGTGCCGAGCGCGTGTGCACGGGTCATGGGGGTCCTATCCGCCGCGGCCGACGCGGTTGGTCGTGACGAGCAGCCAGATCAGGTACGGCGCCCCGACGATGCCGGTGACGACGCCTACGGGGAGCTGGGTGCTCGGCAGGGCGTGCTGGGCGACGAGGTCGGAGGCGAGCATCATCACCGCGCCCACCACCATCGCGGGGACGAGCGCCAGGCCGACGTGGCCGACCAGGCGCTTGGCGATCGGGCCGGCGACGAACGCGACGAACGCCACCGGTCCGGCGGCGGCCGTGGCCACCGCGGCGAGCGCGACGCCGACGACCATCAGCGACAGCCGCGCACGCTCGACCGGGACGCCGAGGGCCTGCGCGGCGTCGTCGCCGAGTCCGAGCTGACGCAGGTAGCGCCCGAGCAGCAGCGTGAGCGGGACGAGGACCGCCAGGCACGCCGCGAGGACGCCGACGGCCTGCCACGTGGAGGCGTTCAGGCTGCCCGTCAGCCAGACGAGGGCCTCGGCGGCGCTGGTGATCTCCGCACGGGTGATCACGTAGGAGACCACGCTGCTGAGCATCGCGCCGATGCCGATGCCCACCAGGACGAGCCGGTAGCCGGTGACGCCGTTGCGCCAGGACAGCACGTAGATCGCGACGGCGGTGGCCAGCGCGCCGACGAACGACAGCAGCGAGACCGCCGCTCCCCCGAGCCCCAGCACGATGATGCCGATGACGGCGGCGGCGCTGGCGCCGAAGGAGATGCCGATGATGTCGGGCGAGGCGAGCGGGTTGCGCACCAGCGTCTGGAACACGATGCCCGAGAGGCCGAACGCGGCACCGGTGAACACGGCGAGCACCGCACGCGGCAGCCGCAGCTCGCGGACGATGAAGTCGCTGGCCGGGTCGCCGGCACCGAACAGGGTCCTGACCACGTCGAGCAGCGGGATCCGGAAGTCGCCGAGCGACAGCGCGACGCAGAACAGCACGAACAGCACCGCGAGCAGGGCCCCGGTGACCGACACGACGCGCGCGTGCCGACGCCGTCGACCGCCGACCACCGCGTGGGTGGACTTCGGCGGGGCCACGAGGCCGAGGGGCGAGCGGTCGAGGACGGCCATGGCTCAGAGCTCCGCGAGCTTGCGACGACGGACGAGGGCGATGAAGAACGGGGCACCGACGATGGCCATGACGATGCCGACCTGCAGCTCGCCGGGCCGCGCGACCACACGTCCGATGACGTCGGAGACGAGCAGCAGGATCGGGGCGAGTAGCGCCGAGTACGGCAGGATCCAGCGGTAGTCCGGGCCGGTGATGATCCGGGCGAGGTGCGGCACCGTCAGCCCGAGGAAGCCGATCGGGCCGGCGACCGCGGTGGCCGCGCCGCACAGCAGCACGACGGCGAGCGCCGAGACGATGCGGGCGGTGGCGATCCTCTGGCCCAGGGCGCGGGCGACGTCGTCGCCGAGCGAGAGCGCGTTGAGCAGACGGCCGGTGACGAGCGCGAGCACGACGCCCACCGCCACGAACGGGGCGATGTCCCACAGCTGCGCGGGCTTGGCCGCGGCGAGCGAGCCGACCGTCCAGAACCGGAAGCGGTCGAAGGTCTCGACGTCGGTGAGCAGGACGGCGGTGGTGACCGAGACGAGCGCCGCGCTGACGGCCGCGCCGGCCAGGGCCAGCTTGACCGGCGTGGCGCCCTCGCGTCCGATCGAGCCGATCGCGTAGACGCCCACGGCCACCACGGCGGCGCCGACGAACGCGAACCACACGTAGCCCGAGGCGGCCGAGACGCCGAAGACGCTGATCCCGATGACGACGAACAGCGCGGCGCCGGCGTTGACGCCGAGCAGGCCGGGGTCGGCCAGGGGGTTGCGGGCCACGCCCTGCATGACCGCGCCCGAGAGGCCGAGCGCGACGCCGACCATGACGCCGGCGATCGTGCGCGGGATGCGCAGGGTGCGCACGACCAGCTGGTCGGTGTCGGTGGGGTCGGTGTTGCCCAGCGCGCCGAGGACGTCGGACATCGTCAGCGGCCGGCTGCCGTAGCGGACGCTCAGCAGGCACGCCGCCAGCAGCGCCACCGCCAGCACCACGAGCCCGACCGCGAGGGCAGGGGTCCCCGCTCGGCGCTGGGGGCGCGGCGACAGCGTGGCTGCGGCCGACGGGCGGACGGACGTCGACATGACTCGGTAAGGCTAACCTAACGATTCTCGGGGCCTCAACGGCCCGTGGCGCGGGTCACGCGACGGCGCCGGCGGCCGGCGTCTGGGCCGCCGCGGCCTCGGCCGCGGCGTTCTGCTCGGCCTTCCACGCCCGGAAGCCCTCCTCGGTCTCGCCGGAGCGCCAGTAGGCCGACACCGAGAGCATCGAGCGGTCGACGTCGCGCTCGCCGAGCAGGAACGGGCGCACGGTGCGCATGACGCGCGACTCGCCGTGCACGAAGGCCTGCACCGTGCCGTCCGGCCAAGGCATCTCGCGCACGGCCTGGTCCAGGAGCGCCACCGGCGGCGCGTCGCCCCGGAACAGCCAGGTGACGTCGAGGTCGCCGTCGGAGACGAGCTCGATCGTGTCGTCCGCGCTCTCGACCTCGAGCACCGCGCGGACGGGGACGTCGGCCGGGATCTCCTCCAGCGCCGCCGCGATCGCGGGCAGCGCGGCGTCGTCGCCGACGAGCAGGTGCCAGTCGGCGTCGGGCGAGGGACGGTAGGCGCCGCCCGGGCCGACCAGGAACAACGCGTCCCCGGGCTGCGCGGCGGCGGCCCACGGGCCCGCCACGCCGCTGTCGCCGTGCACCACGAAGTCGATGGTCAGCTCGCGCGCCTCGGCGTCGACGTCGCGCACCGTGTACGTGCGGACGACGGGCCACGCCTCCTGCGGCATCGTCGCGCGCACGACCTCGATGTCGACCGGGTCGGGGTAGGTGTGGTCGGGGTGGAGGAACCAGAGCTTGACGTAGCGGTCGGTGAAGCCCTGGTCGCGCTCGACGAACGCGTCGAACCCGGGACCGGTGACGACCACGCGGCGCAGGTGCGGGCTGAGGTCCTCGGTGCGGACCACCTCCCAGCGCTGCGGCGCGGGTCGGCGTCGAGGTGCAGGTGCCATCGGGACGGTGCCTCCTAGAATCAGGTCTGCTGCACCGCTCGCACCGCGGTCAGCGTGACTTAGGGCAGCCTAACACCACCTCGGTGAGGCTCCCCTGCCCTCAGCTCCTCGCTCGAAAGGCACCTCGTGCTCCGCTCCGGCATCGACCACACCCACGTCGACCCCGCCGTCCGCGTCCAGGACGACCTGTACCGCCACGTCAACGGCGGCTGGCTCGACACCGCGCAGATCCCCGCCGACCGCGCCACCGCCGGCTCGTTCGTCACCCTCGTCGACGAGGCCGAGGCCCAGACCCGGGCGATCATCGAGGAGGGCCGCGACGCACGCGCCACCACCGACGACGCCGAGCTGGCCAAGATCGGCGCGCTGTACGCGAGCTTCATGGACACCGACCGCGTCGAGGAGCTCGGTGCGGCTCCCCTGGCCGACGACCTCGCCCGCGTCGAGGCGATCGGCGACGTCGCCGGGTTCGTCCGGACGCTCGGCGGCCTCGAGCGCACCGGCGTCGCCGGCGTCATCGGCATGTACGTCGCCCCCGACCAGGGCGACCCCGAGCACTACGTGGTCAGCGTCCTGCAGGCCGGGCTGGGCCTGCCCGACGAGTCGTACTACCGCGAGGACGGGTTCGCCGACGCCCGCGCCGCGTACGAGAAGCACGTCGCGGCGATGCTCGACCTCGCCGGCGTCGACGACGCACCCGCCCGCGCCGCCCGCATCCTGGCGCTGGAGACGCTCGTCGCGCAGCAGCACTGGGACCGCGTCGCCTGCCGGGACGCGCAGAAGACCTACAACCCCACGACGTTCGACGAGCTCGTCGCGGCCGTCCCGTCATTCGACTGGGCGACGTGGGCCGACGCCGCCGGCATCGAGCGGTCGGTGCTCGACCGCGTGGTCGTCCGTCAGCCGTCCTACCTGTCCGGGCTCGACACCCTGCTCACCGACGAGCACCTCGAGGCCTGGCGCGACTGGCTGCGCTGGCAGGTCGTGCACTCCGCCGCCCCCTACCTGTCGTCGGCGTTCGTCGAGGCGAACTTCGACTTCTACGGCCGCACGCTCAGCGGCACCGACGAGCTGCGCGCCCGCTGGAAGCGCGGCGTCGGGTTCGTCGAGCGCACGATGGGCGAGGCGGTCGGCAAGGTCTACGTCGCCCGGCACTTCCCGCCCGCGGCCAAGGAGCGCATGGACGCGCTCATCGTCAACCTCGTCGACGCCTACCGGCACAGCATCGGCGACCTGACGTGGATGTCGCAGACCACCAAGGCGCGCGCGCTGGACAAGCTCGAGGCGTTCACGCCCAAGGTGGCCCACCCCGTGCGCTGGCGCGACTACTCCGCGCTCGAGGTGCGCGACGACGACCTGCTCGGCAACGTCCGCTCCGCGCTCGCGTTCGAGCTCGACCACGAGCTGTCCAAGCTGAAGGGGCCGGTCGACCGCGACGAGTGGTACATGACGCCGCAGACCGTCAACGCGTACTACAACCCCACGATGAACGAGATCGTCTTCCCGGCCGCGATCCTGCAGCCGCCGTTCTTCGACGCCGAGGCCGACGACGCCGTCAACTACGGCGCGATCGGCGCGGTGATCGGCCACGAGATCGGCCACGGCTTCGACGACCAGGGCTCGCACTACGACGGCACCGGCAAGCTGTCGAACTGGTGGACCGACGACGACCGCGCCGCCTTCGACGCGCTCACCCAGCGCCTGGTCGACCAGTACGGCGTGCTGTCGCCCGAGGGCACCGACGGCCGCACGGTCAACGGCGAGCTGACGATCGGCGAGAACATCGGCGACCTCGGGGGGCTGTCGATCGCGTACAAGGCCTACGCGCTCGCGCTGGACGGCGCCGAGGCGGCCGTCATCGACGACCTCACCGGCGACCAGCGCTTCTTCATGTCGTGGGCGCAGGCGTGGCGCTCCAAGGTGCGCGACGCCGAGTCGATCCGCCGGCTCACGGTCGACCCGCACTCGCCGCCGGAGTTCCGCTGCAACCAGGTGGTGCGCAACATCGCCCCCTTCTACGACGCGTTCGGGGTCGGCGAGTCCGACGAGCTCTGGCTGGACCCGGCCGACCGCGTGACGATCTGGTGAGCCCCTCCCGCGGGCCGCTGCGGCGCCAGCTGCAGCTCATCGGCGTCACCCTCGGCGACTGGCGGCCCACGTGGCCGCGGGTGCGCGGAGTGGCCCGCGGTTTCGTCACCTCGTTCCTCGCGCTCGCCGTCAGCCTCTGGGCGCTGCCGGGCGCGCAGGTCGAGGGCGCGACGGCGGTGGCGTCCCTCGCCGTCGCCGTGCTCTTCCTCGGCGCGTTGTTGCGCCCGGTGCTGGTGAGCCTGACGGTGCTCGCGGGGTCGCTCGGCATGCTGCTGGCCGGCATCCTCGCCCAGGCGCTCGTGCTCGGCCTCGCGCTCAGCATCGTCCCGGGGGTCCAGCCGTTCTCCTGGCCCGAGATCATCGTCGCCTCGTGGGCCGCGGCGGCCGTCGCGGCGGGCGTCAACTGGCTCTTCGACGCCAGCTCGGACGACGCGTTCCTCGGGCAGGTGCTCGGCCGCGTCGTCCGACTCGCGCACGTGCACGACACCCCCGGCCCGGGGCTGCTCGTCGTCCAGCTCGACGGCGTCAGCGAGCCGCTCCTGCGCCAGGCCATCACCGCCGGCGCGATGCCCACCCTGTCGCGGTGGCTGCGCTCGGGCGAGCACGTGCTGCGCGGCTGGCACACCGGCCTGCCCGCCACCACCCCCGCCGGCCAGGCGGTGCTGCTGCACGGCGACGTCAGGTCGGTGCCGTCGTTCCGCTGGTACGACAAGGAGCAGGGGCGGATGGTCGTCGCGAGCCACCCGGCCGACGTGGCCGAGGTCGAGCGGGGCCTCAGCGACGGACGCGGGCTGCTCGCCGACGGCGGCACCAGCGTGTCCAACCTGTTCTCCGGCGACGCCCCCACCCGTCTGGTGACGATGAGCGACGCGCGCCTGCCGTCGTCCGACCGCGGCGCGGCGTCGTTCTTCACCTCGCGCAGCGGCTTCGTGCGCTCGATCGTGCTGTTCCTCGGCCAGATGGTCACCGAGTGGCACCAGGGACGCCGCCAGCGCCTGCGCGACGTCCAGCCGCGGGTGCGCCGCGGTGGCGTGTTCGTGCTGCTGCGCGGCCTGACGACCGTCGTCCTGCGCGACCTCAACGTCTCGATCGTGGCCGAGCAGATGGCCCGCGGCACCCGCTCGGTCTTCGTCGACTTCGTGGACTACGACGAGGTCGCCCACCACGCCGGACCGAGTCGACCGGAGTCGATGCGCACCCTCGAGGGCCTCGACCGCGTGCTCCAGTTCTTCGAGCAGGTCTCGGCCGAGGTGGCCCGCGACTACACGATCGTCGTCGTCTCCGACCACGGCCAGAGCCAGGGCGCCACCTTCCTCCAGCAGGACGGACGCACGCTGAGCCAGGTCGTCGAGGCGCTCGTCGCCGGCGGCGGCAGCGTCACCACGGGGGACGACGGCGCCCGTCCGTCCGAGCCGTGGGGCCCGGCGAACGTGCTGCTCACCGGTGCCACCCGGTCCAACCGCGTGGTGGGCGCCGCGGCCCGGTCGGCCCAGCGTCGCCGCCACGGGGAGGGCTCGCGCGACGAGCTCACCGTCGACCGGCGCCGCGACGTCTCCGAGCCCGCCGACGTGGACCAGGTGGTGGTGGCCGCGTCGGGCAGCCTCGCGCACGTCTACCTCGCCGACGAGCCCGGACGCATCGCCCGCGACCGCATCGACGCGCGCTGCCCCGGCCTGGTCGAGGGGCTGGCCGCGCACCCCGGCGTCGGGCTGGTGGCGGTCCGCACCCCCACGGGCTCGCTGCTCGTGGTCGGTGCCGACGGCTGGCGCGACCTGCGCGACGGCGAGCCCGTGGACGGCGCCGGCGTCGACCCGCTGCTCCCCTACGGCCCGCGGGCGGCCGCCGACCTGTGCGACCTGGACCGTCGCGACCACGTCGGCGACCTCGTGCTCCTCGGCCGCTACGACCGCTCGCTCGGCGAGGTCACCGCGTTCGAGGAGCTGGTGGGCTCGCACGGCGGGCTCGGCGGCGAGCAGACGCAGGCGCTGCTCGTCCACCCGTCCGGCTGGGACCTGCCCGGCGCCGAGGAGTCGCGCGCGCTCACCGGCACCGAGGTGCACGCCGCGCTCGTCGGCTGGCTGGACCAGAACGGGCTGCGGACCGCTCCCCCGGCCGCCGTCGAGGCACCCCGCTCGCAGGTGTCGCGGTGAGCGACCTCGCCGTGACCTGGTGGGGCCACGCCACCTGCACCGTCGAGCTGGACGGCGCACGCGTGCTCACCGATCCGTTGCTGCTCGACCGGCTCGCCCACCTGCGCCGGTTCGCCCCCACGCCGCCGGACGAGGCGCGGACGGCGGACGTCGTCCTCGTGTCGCACCTGCACCCCGACCACCTGCACGTGCCGTCCCTGCGCCTCGTCGCCGACGGGGCCGTGTTCGTCGTCCCCCGCGGCGCGGCGGGCTACCTGCAGGCGGCCGGCGTGCCGTCCGAGCGGGTGCTCGAGGTGGTGCCCGGCGACCGCGTCGACGTCGCCGGGGTCGACGTCGAGGTGCTGCCGGCGGCGCACGACGGCCACCGCCACGTGCTGTCGCGCGTCACGGCACCGGCGCTCGGGTTCCGGCTCGCGCACGGCCGGCGGACGCTCTGGTTCCCCGGCGACACCGGGCTGACCGACGACATGCGCGACGTCGACCCGGTCGACCTCGCGCTCGCGCCCGTCGGCGGGTGGGGGCCGACGCTGCCCGTCACGCACCTGGGGCCGGCGGAGGCGGCCGTCGCCGTCGGCCGCGTCGGCGCGACGCACGCCGTCCCCGTCCACTACGGCACCTTCTGGCCCCGCGGGATGACCCGCCTGCAGCGACACCGCCGGCTGTTCACCGAGCCCGGCACACGCTTCGCCCACCAGCTGACGCACCGGTCGCCGTCCACCCGCCCCTGGGTGCCGGGCCACGGCGAGCGGCTCGTCCTGCCGGCGGTGACCCCGTGATCGACGAGGGACTCGGGCTCGTCGCGCTGCTCAGCCTGTTCGGCGCCGTCGCATTCGGCGCCGTGGTGCCCGTGGTCCCCACCGGCGCAGCCGTCAGCGCCGCGGCCGTGCTCGCCGAGGGCACCGCCCCGTGGGAGCTGGTGCTCGTCGTCCTCGTCGGAGCAGCCGGCGCCTACGTCGGCGACGTCATCACCTACGCCGCGCTGCGGGCCGCCGGAGAGCCGCTGGCGCACCGCGTCGGCTGGCTGAACCGCGACGACCCCGACGGCGCACTGGCCCGCACCACCGCCCGGATCGAGCAGAACGAGGTCCGCGTCCTGCTGCTGTCGCGCCTGGTGCCCGGCGGACGCATCCCGGTGCTGCTCGCCGCCGCGCTCGGCGGCTACCCCTGGTACCGGTTCGCCGTCGCCGACGTCGGCGCCGCCACCTTGTGGTCGGTGGTCTACGCCGCCGTCGGCCTGCTCGGCGACGCCCTGTTCCCCTCGGCCCGCGACGCGGTCGTCGCCGCCGTCGTCCTCGCCGTCCTCGTCACCGTCGCCCTCCAGCTCCTCAAGCGCCTCACCTCCCGCTCCCCCTCCCACCCCGACTCCCCCACCCACCCCGCCTGACCCCGCGATCCGCCGGTTCTGCAGGGCCCGTCCGCCGGTTCTGCTGCCCCCGTCCGTCGGTCCGGCACGCAGGCGACGGCCGAAGCGACGGACGGCTCCCGTCGAAGTGACGGACGGGACCGGCCGAAGTGACGGATGGCGGGTTAGGTTCCGGGGGTGACGACCGACCGCAGCGACCCGCGCACCTCGACCGACCTGCACCGCGTGCAGCGCCGGACGGTGGGGGTGCTCGCGGCGGCGCAGGTGGTGGGCGGGATCGGCTCGGGGTCGGGCCTCTCGGTGGGCGCGCTGCTGCTGGCGGACATGTCGGGCTCCTCGGCCGTCGCCGGGCTCGCGACGACGATGCTGACGCTCGGTGCCGCCGCCGGCTCGATGCCGCTGGCCCGCCTCGCCGCCGCCCGCGGACGACGTCCCGGGCTGGCACTCGGGTGGGCGCTGGCCGCGACGGGCGGCGCGGTGGTCGTCACCGGGGCGGCCCTCGGGTCGGTGCTCCTCGTGCTCCTCGGGCTGGCCGTCAGCGGCATCAGCAGCGCCACCAACCTGCAGTCGCGCTACGCCGCCACGGACCTCGCCGAGCCGAGCGACGTCGGACGGTCGCTCGGGCTCGTGGTCTGGTCCACGACGATCGGCGCGGTGCTCGGCCCCAACCTGACGGGCCCCGGCGCCGCGGTGGCCCGGTCCGTCGGCCTGCCCGACCTCGCCGGGCCGTTCTGCTTCTCGGTGGTCTCCTTCGGGGTCGCGGCGGTCCTGATGCTGCTGGCCCTGCGTCCGGACCCCCTCGTCCTCGCGCGCACCCGCGAGCCCGCCGCCGCGCCCGGCACCACGGTCGTGCGCCACGGGTTCGCCGACGCGTGGCGCACCGTCCGCGCCAACCCGACCACCTCGGCGGGCGTCGCGACCGTCGCCACCGCGCACGCCGTCATGGTGTCGGTGATGGCGATGACGCCGGTGCACATGCAGGACCACGGGGCGGCGCTCGAGATCATCGGGCTGACGATCAGCCTGCACATCGCCGGCATGTTCGCGCTCTCCCCCGTCATGGGCTGGCTGGTGGACCGCTGGGGCGCCACCCGCACCGCCGTCCTCGGCCAGGTGGTGCTGCTCGTCGCCGTCGCGGTCGCCGGCACCGCCGGGGCGTCCGAGGTGCGGATCACCGTCGGCCTGGTGCTGCTCGGCCTGGGCTGGTCGGCGTCGCTGATCTCCGGGTCGGCGATGGTGGCCTCGTCCGTCGACGGACCCGAGCGCACCGCCGTCCAGGGCCTGTCGGACGTCGCGATGAACCTCGCCGGGGCGCTCGGCGGCCTGCTGGCCGGCGCCGTCGTGGCGCTCGCGGGGTTCGAGGTGCTCGCCGTCGCGGCGGGCGTCCTGGTGGTCCCGCTCCTGGTCCTGCACCTGCGGCGCGGGCCCCTGACCGGCGTCGGGGCGGCGCGGTCGGCAGACTAGGGCCATGTCCTCCACCGAGACCGACGACCACACCACCGGCGGGCGCTACGTCAGCTCCGGCGAGGAGTTCGACCGCGACACGAACTACATCGGCACCCGCGTCACCCGGGACGGACGGTTCGGCTACCCCGTCGAGGCCGGCCGCTACCGGCTCGTGGTCGCCAACGCGTGCCCGTGGGCGCACCGCTCGATCATCGTGCGGCGCCTGCTCGGCCTCGAGGACGTCATCTCGATGGGCGTCTGCGGCCCCACCCACGACGAGCGCAGCTGGACCTTCGACCTTGACGAGGGCGGCGTCGACCCCGTCCTCGGCATCCCCCGCCTGCAGGACGCGTACCTCAAGCGCTTCCCCGACTACCCCAAGGGCATCACGGTGCCGGCGATCGTCGAGGTGGCCACCGGCGAGGTCGTCACCAACGACGTCCCCACGATCACCCTCGACCTGTCGACCGAGTGGACCGAGCACCACCGCGCCGGTGCGCCCGACCTGTACCCCGAGGCGCTGCGCGCCGAGATCGACGAGGTCGCCGACCTGGTCTTCCACGACGTCAACAACGGCGTCTACAAGTGCGGGTTCGCCGGGTCGCAGCGTGGCTACGAGCGCGCCTACGACAGCCTGTTCGCCCGACTCGACTGGCTCAGCGACCGCCTGGAGCACCAGCGCTACCTCGTGGGCGACACCATCACCGAGGCCGACGTGCGGCTGTTCACCACGCTCGTGCGCTTCGACGCCGTCTACCACGGGCACTTCAAGTGCAACCGCCAGAAGCTGAGCGAGATGCCGGTGCTGTGGGACTACGCGCGCGACCTGTTCCAGACTCCCGGGTTCGGCGACACCGTGGAGTGGCAGCAGATCAAGGACCACTACTACGTCGTCCACACCGACCTGAACCCGACGCAGATCGTCCCCAAGGGCCCCGACACCGGCAACTGGTACGTGCCCCACACGCGCGCCGCGCTC
Source organism: Solicola agrisoli (assembly GCF_049059935.1). Classification (NCBI taxonomy): domain Bacteria; kingdom Bacillati; phylum Actinomycetota; class Actinomycetes; order Propionibacteriales; family Nocardioidaceae; genus Solicola; species Solicola agrisoli. Next base: position 57,474 of record NZ_JBMGQR010000007.1, read on the forward strand.
GGCGGCCGTCCCTTCGGCGACGGCACCCCGCCCGAGCCCCTGCACGCCTGACCGGACGCGGCGGCCGCCGGTGCTACGTTGGCCGCCGTGTCTGACGCCCCTCGCCCCGCCCGGCCCACGTTCGCCGAGTTCCGGGCGATCGCCCAGCCGCCGGAGATCCGGGCCCGCAAGTCGGCCGAGCACTGGACCGCCGACCTGTACCTGCGCGACATCTCGCCCTACCTGAGCCGGCCGCTCGTCCGCCTCGGGTTCAGCGCCAACGGCGTCACCGGTCTGATGATCCTGTGCGGCTGGGCCGCCGCCGCCTCCCTGCTGCTCCCGGGCCTCGGCGGTGTCGTCCTGGCCGTGTTCTTCGGGCAGCTGCAGATGCTGGTCGACTGCTGCGACGGCGAGGTCGCGCGGTGGCGCGGCACGTCGTCGCCCGCCGGCGTCTTCCTGGACAAGATCGGCCACTACACGACCGAGGCGCTGATCCCGATCGCGCTGGGCGTGCGCGCCGCGGGCGGGGTCGGCGACGCCGCCGAGCACCCCGGCTGGATCGCCGTGGGCGCGCTGCTCGCCGTCGTCATCATGTTCAACAAGGCGCTCAACGACATGGTGCACGTGTCGCGGGCGTTCGCCGGGCTCCCCCGGGTGCCCGACAGCGCCGAGGCCACCGCCCCCCGTCCGGGCCTGGTGGCCAGGCTGCGCCGCGCTGCGCGGTTCGTGCCGTTCCACCGGCTCTACCACTCGGTCGAGCTGACGCTCCTCGCGCTCGCGGCCGCCGTCGTCGACCTGCTCGTCGGGGGCACCGACGCCACCCGGGTGCTCGTCACCGCGCTGCTGCCGCTGGCGCTGCTGGCGGTCGTCGGCCACGTCGCGGCGATCATGGCGTCGTCGCGCCTGAAGGCCTGACCGTGGCGCGACTCCCCACCACCACCCTGGCTCCCGCCGCCGCCCTCGCCTCCACGGCCGGCGCGCTCGTGTCGGGCGTGCTCGGCCCGCCGCTGCTCACCGCCCTGCTCCTCGCCGTGTCGGTGGCCGCCGACGCGTGGACCGTGCGGTCCTCCCCCGCCCGCGAGCTCGTCCTCGAGCAGGGCACCGTCGGACGCTCGTCGCGCGTGCTGCTGCGTGCGCTGGCCGTCGCGTTCACCGGCGTGGACCTGTGGACCACCGGCCAGGCCGTCGCCTACGCCGTCGTGCTCGCCGTGTTCCTGCTCGGCCACGGCACGTGGGTGTTCTGCCAGCGCCAGCTGGGCAAGCGACACGCCCGACCGGTGCGCGTGCGCAACATCGACGTGCCCGACGCCGGCCCGCGCCGGGTGCTCGGCCTCCGCCGCCACCACTGGCGACGCGAGGTGCCCGCCGAGCTGGCCGTGCTGCTGCCGTCGGTGCTGGCCGAGGTCTTCGACGTCTGGGCCGTGCTGCTGCTCGGCGCCGCGGCCGCCGTCCTCATGCTCGCGCTCGTCGCCGGCCCGGTGGCCGACGTGCTCGCCAACCGCCGCGCACGGGTGCCCGAGGGCGAGATGGCGCCCAAGCTGCGCCCGCTGCAGGCGTTCGTCCACGAGCACCGGCCCGAGGTCGTCCTGCACCTCGCGGGCGGCGCCACGTCGGCCTACCAGGTCAACGTCTGGCTGCGCACGCTCGAGTCGCTCGACCAGCGGGTGCTGCTGCTGCTGCGCGACGACGAGCTGTTCGACCACCTGGCCCCCACCACGCTGCCCGCGGCCTGCGTCGTCGCCGGCACCGACGTGATGAGCCTCGACCTGTCGTGCGTGACGGTCGCGCTGTTCCCCACGCACGTCGGCAGCAACCTGCACGTCCTGCGCCTGCCCACCTTGATGTCGACGTTCATCGGCCACGGCGACAGCGACAAGAACGCTTCGGTCAACCCCTACGGCCGCGTCTACGACGAGCTCTGGGTGGCCGGCGAGGCCGGCGCAGACCGCTGGCGCCGCGCGCACGTCGGCATCGACGAGGACCAGCTGGTGGCCGTGGGCCGTCCCCAGATCGCCGGGGTCGAGCGGGTGGGCTCCCGCGCGCGCGGCCCGCGTCCGACGCTGCTCTACGCCCCCACGTGGGAGGGCTGGAACTTCGGCCAGGAGTACTCCTCGGTCGGGCCCATCGGCGTCCGCGTCGTCGAGGCCGCGCTCGCGCACCCCGCGGGGTTCCGCGTGATCTACAAGCCGCACCCGCTGCTCGGCGTCCGCGACCCGAAGGTCCGCGGCGCCCACCAGCGCATCGTGCGCCTGCTGGCCGCCGCCGATGGCGACCACGAGGTGGTCCAGGGCCCGTCCGGCCGCGAGCTGTTCGCCTGCTTCAACGACGCCGACGCGCTCGTCACCGACATCTCCAGCGTCGTCAGCGACTTCCTCGCCAGCGAGAAGCCCTACGCGGTGTTCGACTTCTCCGGGAGCACCCGCGAGCACTTCGTCGCCGAGTACCCGTCGGCGTCGGCGTCGACCGTGCTCGGACGCGACGGCTCGGGCGTCGCGGAGTTCCTCGACGTGGTCGGCGGCGTCGTGCCCGACGAGCAGGTCGAGGCGCGGGCCCGGCTCGCGACCTACCTGATCGGCCCGCCGGAGGACCGCTCGCTCGAGCCGTTCGCGCGCGCCGTCACCGCGCTGTCGGCCCGCGCCCGCGCCGAGCGCGCCCAGCACCGCGAGACCGCCCGTGGCTAGCCGCCGCGTGGCCCGCGCCCGCCACGTCGCCCGTCAGCTGCGGGCGAGCGTCACCAACCGGCTCGGCGCCGACGCGTTCGCCGCCGAGTGCGCCGCGCGCGGCCCCGTCCCCACCGGGGCGGTGTGCCTGTGGTTCGCGTCGGGCCCGGAGAACACCTACCAGCTGACGCACTGGCTCGGGCCGCTGGAGCGGTTGGCCGAGTCGGTGCCCGTCGCGATCGTCGTGGCCCGCCCCGACACCGGGCGCGCGGTGCTGGCCGCCACGTCATTGCCCGTCGCGTTCGCGCCCAGCTCGCGCGCGCTCGAGACGCTCGTGCACGAGGCCGACGTGCCGGTGGTGCTCTACGTCAACCACGTCGAGCTCAACTTCCGGATGCTGCGCTTCGCCTCCCCCGTGCACGTCTACCTCGGGCACGGCGAGAGCGACAAGGACTCGAGCGTCTCCAACCAGAACCGCGCCTACGACCGCGTCTTCGTCGCCGGACGCGCCGCCCAGGACCGCATCGCGTCGCACCTGCGCGGCTTCGACGTCGACCGTCTGACCCGCACGATCGGCAGCCCGCAGCTCGACGACGACCACGCCGGCGCACCGGACTGGGCGCCCGACGGGTCGATCCGCGTGCTCTACGCCCCCACATGGGAGGGCGACCGCCCGCGCATGGCGTACGGCTCGGTGCCCACGCACGGCGTCGCGCTCGTCCGCGCCCTGGTCGCCGACCCGCGGTTCCGGGTCGTGTACCGCCCCCACCCGCGGGCCGGCTACAACGACCCCGCCACGCGCGAGGCCGACGCCGCCGTCCGGGCGGTCCTCGCCGAGCACGGCGACCGGCACCTGGTCGACATCGGCGCCTACGGGTGGCAGTGGGACTTCTGCGACGTCTGCGTGACCGACGTGTCCTCGGTGGCCTACGACTGGCTGGCCACGGGCAAGCCGCTGCTCGTCACCCGCCCGGCCGACGCCCGCGCGTTCCTTCCCGACTCCCCGCTGCTGCGCACCACGCCCACGCTCGACGCCGCCGACGCCCCGCAGGCGGCCGACGTCGTCGGGGCTCTGGCCGCCGACGACCGGGGCGACGCCCGCGCCCGCCGGCTGGAGGCCGCCGCCTACTACTTCGGCGACACCGCGGACGGTGCGAGCACCCGACGCTTCGGCGAGGCCGTGCGCGAGGCCGTGGCCTACGCGCGCGAGCACCCCGTCCCGGTGGTGCCCGACCACTAGCCCCTGCGGAGCCTCCGGGCCACCGAGGCGGCGCGCTGGCGCACCGTCGAGCGCAGCTCGGCGGCCACCGGCGGGGTGGAGCGCAGGGCGTCGAGCTCGGCCTTCATCGCGTAGAGCTCGGCCGGGGTCAGACCCATCAGGGTCTGCACCGGGGCCGGGAAGTCGAGCGAGTCGAGTCGTGCGTCGAACGCCGACGGGTCCTGACCGTCCTGGTACACGTGCGGCAGCCCGTGGCGCGCGAGGAAGGCCTGGAAGACCTCCCAGCGCTGCTGGTGCCCCTGGTTCATCGGCTCCCAGTCGGCCTTGGCGTACAGCTCGGCGGCGTCGACGTCGTCGGTGATCTCGTTGACGGGGACGCGCGGGATCTGGTGGTAGTCGGCGAGCTCGAGGGTGCGCGAGTCGTGCGCGAGCACCAGCGCCGGCGTGCCCGCGAGCAGCGCGGCGATGTTGCCGTGGATGCGGGTGCCGAAGGAGAAGTCGTAGCCCTTCAGGTGGTCGAACCAGGTGACGGGGTCGACGAAGAACCGCACGCGGTCCTGGGCGATCAGCGGGTGGTCGAGGTACACCGGCACCCCGGCCGCGATCTGGCGCTTCTTCACGCCGGGGTACGCGCCGGTGAGCATCAGCTCGAGCGTGAGGTGGTCCTGGGCCATGTAGCGCAGGTTCGGGTACGCCGCGGCGTGCCGCTGCGAGATCGCGCCGGTGGGCAGCACGTAGGGCGAGACGTTGAACGCGATCGGCGACTCCGACGTCAGCGCGTCGACCTTCTTGTGCACGCTCAGGTCGGGGCCGTTCATGAACATCGACGGGCAGCCGATGACGTCGACGACGTCGTCGCCGAAGCCGAGGCCCGCGAGGTACTCGGCGGTGAAGCCGCCGCGGACGCCGATGGACGGCGAGCGCTCCAGCACCGCCTTGACGAAGCGGCTGACGGGGCGGGCGAGGTCGTCGAAGCGACCGTTCTCGCCGCCGAGGGTGGCCTGCGCCCCGACGCCGACGACGCTCACCGGGATCGTCAGGTTCTCGATGATCTCGCTCATGGCGTCGAGCGGCTCGATGAAGCTGAACCGGAAGGCGTTGGCGAGCGGGATGACGACGTGGTCGTACCGCTCGTTGATCGCCTTGGCCTTGTCGCGACGCAGGCGCGCCGCCTCGAGCTCGGTGCCCTCGGTCGAGAGCAGCCGGAAGACGGACTGGCTGAAGACCAGGTTGCCGGTGTTGTCACCGATCAGGTTGCGCTCGCGGGTCTCCTCGACCGAGGCGACGCGGAACGGGCTCTTGTGAGCACGGACGAGGATCCTCGTCACTATTCTGGCCTCCGGGGTCGACGGCACCGGTCGCTCCGGCCCGCCGCGATGCTACCAACGACCCGCTCCTCACCCTGAGCCGCTCCGCGCCGCGTGGGCAAGGCGCCGGCGCGAAGGCGAGCTGGGTTCGCTCGTCGAGTGCCGAGCAACGCAGCGCACGTGGATGCGGAGGGGCTCAGGCCCTTCGCAGGAAGCCCGCGCCCCAGGACAGATGCATGGTGGCGAGGACGGCGGGGAGCAGACGGCGGGCCTGGGGGTCGAGGTCGGCCCCTTCGCGCAGGCCGACGACGGTGACGCCGGCGGCGTATGCCACGGGGGCGCTGAAGCCCAGCCGCAGCCAGCGGGGCCCGACCAGCCCGACGACGCCCGCGACCGTCCCACCGACGACGGCGGCCGTGGCGGCCGGCGGGGCGAGGTAGCGCAGGCTCAGGGTGCGCGGGTGGCGCTCGACGACCCGGCGACGCCAGCCGCCGGTGGTGTACTGCTGCCGGGCGAAGGAGCGCCAGGTGCTGCGCGGGTGGTAGACGACCGCGAGCGACGGGTCGAACCAGATCGTCTCCCCGGCCTCGCGCAGCCGGTGGTTCAGCTCCCAGTCCTGCGCGCGCCGGAAGAACTCGTCGTACCCGCCGACGGCCTCCAGCGCGTCGCGACGGAACGAGCCGAGGTACACCGTGGGCTGCGGGCCCGGCTCGCCGCCGGTGTGGAACGCCGCCCCGCCGATGCCCCAGCGCGACGACATCGCCCGGGCCACCGCGCGTCCCAGGGTGTTGGTGCCCTGGGGCTGCATCCGCCCGCCCACGTTGGCGGCACCGGTGGACAGCAGCAGGTCGACGACCCGCGCCACGTAGTCCGGCGGCAGCAGCGCGTGCCCGTCGGCGCGCACGAGCAGGTCGTGACGGGCGGCGCCCACCGCGGCGTTCAGCCCCTGCGGCGTCCACCCGGCCGGGTTCTGCACCACCGTCAGCGCGGCGTGCTCGCGTGCGAGCCCCGCGGCGATCTCGGCCGTGCGGTCCTTCGAGGGCCCCACCGCGACGACGAGCTCGAGGTCGCCGTCGTACTCCTGGGCCAGGATGCGCTCGACGCAGTCGCGCAGGTCGCGCTCCTCGTCGCGCACGGTCATGAAGACCGAGACGCCGGGGAGGTCAGCCATTCGCGATGGCGGCCGGGCCGTCCTCGCGGCGCACGTCGATCACGTGGCCGGTCTGCTGCGACACCATCACGTCGAGCGACTGGGTCGCGACCTCCTGCGAGCTGAGCAGGGTGCCGGCGGGCTCTTCGCCGAAGGCCTTGGTGCGCATCGGGGTGCCGGTGCGCTCGGGGTTCACGCAGTTGACGCGCACCTGGCCCGACCACTCGTCGGCGAGCGCCTGGGTGAGGTTGACGACGGCCGCCTTGGCCGAGCTGTACAGCGAGTAGCCGCTGCGCCCGCGCGTGTAGGACGAGGAGGTGAACAGCAGCAGCGAGCCGCGGGTGCGAGCCAGGTGCGGGAAGAACTCCTGGGCGATGAAGATCGGTGCCAGGTAGTTGACCTCGGTGGCGTTGTAGATGTCCTCCTCGGACGTCGAGGCCAGCTCGCCGCGCGGCAGCACGCCGGCGGTGTTGACCACGAAGTCGACCTGCCCGCGCTCGGCGAAGACCTGCGCGGCCGCCGCGGCGACGTCCTCGCGACGCTCGACGTGGGTGCCGGTGGACGACCGGGAGAAGGAGTGGACGTGGGCGCCGTGCTTGGTGGCGAGAGCGGCGATGTCGCCGCCGATGCCGTACGAGCCGCCGAACACCACGACGGTCCTGCCCTCGAGCGCGGCGCGGTACTGGTCGTCGTCGAGCGCGGTGGGCTTGTCGGCCGACGTCAGCTGGAAGAGCTTGTCGGCGATGTAGACGTCGATCGGCTCGGTGACCTTCATGTTGCGCTCGTGGCCGTGGACCACGCCGATCGGCACCTCGGGGGTGTAGCGCAGCACGACGGTGCAGTCGTCGGTGGCGGTGAAGTCGGGGTCCTTGGCGGCCTCGGCGTAGGCGCGGCGGATCACCGAGGCGCGGAAGCACTGCGGGGTCTGGCCACGGCGCAGCAGGTGGCGCGGCAGCACGTCGGAGATGACCTCGCGGTCGTCGTGCACCTGCACCACGGTGTCGGCCGACGGGATCGCGGTGTCGACGGCCTCGTACTCGGCGAGCGCGGCGACGCAGTCCTCGATGATCGTCTGGCTCAGCAGCGGGCGGACGGCGTCGTGGAACAGGACGTTGCACTCCTCGTCGCCGAGGGCGTCGAGCGCGCGGCTGGTGGTGCCGTTGCGGGTGTCGGCGCCCTCGAGGATCTGGGTGACCTTGTCGTAACCGCCCTTCTGGACGATCGCGCGCACCGGGTCGAGGTGACCGGGCGTCATCATCACGATGATCTCGTCGACCAGCGGCGAGGCGTTGATGGTGGCGATCGTGTGCTCGATGATCGGCTTCCCGGCGATCTTGATGAGCTGCTTGGGGATGGACAGGCCGACGCGCGACCCCGTCCCGCCCGCGAGGACGACGGCCACGTTGCGCAGGGCTTCCACGCGACGAGGGTAACGTGACCCGGGCCTCGGCAGCCGCCGGGTCGTCAGGGGTCCGGGACGTCCGCGCCGTAGAGTGGCCGCGGCCCCGCACCGTCCCGCGACGGGCCTGCGCCACCTCCGACGACAGCAAGGAACCCACGCACGTGACAGTGGACACGACCGTCAGCCGGTCGCCCTGGGCGCGCATCTCGGGCATCTGGGCGGCCCGCAAGGTGCTCGCCCTGCTGATCCGGCGTGACCTCAAGGTGCGCTACGCCAGCTCGGCGCTCGGCTACGTCTGGGCCGTGCTGGACCCGCTGCTGATGGCCGGCGTGTACTGGGTGGTCTTCACCCAGATCTTCGTCCGCCTCGACGTCGGGGCCGACCCCTACATCGTCTTCCTGGTCTCGGGCCTGCTGCCGTGGCAGTGGTTCACCGCCGCGGTCAACAAGTCGGGCAAGGCGCTCAACGCGAGCGCCAAGCTGATCCGCGCCCAGAACCTGCCGCGCGAGATCTGGGTGCTGCGCCCGGTCCTGACCGGTGCGGTGGAGTACGTGTTCGCGCTGCCGGTCCTGGCGCTGTTCGTGATCGTCTACGGCGCCGAGATCACCTGGTACCTGGCGCTGCTGCCCGTGGCGATGCTCATGATGATCGTCCTGCTCACGGGCATCGGCCTGCTGCTCGCCCCGCTCATCGTCCTGATCAAGGACCTCGACCCCATCGTCAGCGTCGTCGTGCGGCTGCTGTTCTACGCCTCGCCCATCATCTACAGCCACCGCGACCTCCCCGCGGGCTACGAGTGGGCGTCGGTGGTCAACCCGCTCAACGGCATCCTCAGCGTGTTCCGGTCGGCGTTCTTCCCCGACCAGTTCCAGCTCACCAACGTGCTGACGGCCGGCGCCGTCTCGCTCGGCTTCCTCCTGGTGGGCTGGGTGGTCTTCGCCCGCCTCGAGCGCACGGTGCTGAAGGAGATCTGATGAGCAGCGACGTCACCACCGCCTCCGCCGAGGGGCTGCCGATCATCGAGGTCGACGACCTGTCGGTCCGCTTCCACAAGTCGCGTCGCCACCGCAGCATCCGCGACCTGCTGTTCCGGGGCCAGACCGGCGTGCGCGCCGGCGAGTTCTGGGCCCTGAACGGTGTCTCGTTCACGGTGCAGCCCGGCGAGGCGATCGGCGTCGTCGGCGCCAACGGCCAGGGCAAGTCCACCCTGCTCAAGGCCCTGACGGGCACGCTGATGCCCGACGGCGGCTCGGTGAAGGTGCGCGGCGGCATCTCCCCGCTCATCGAGATCACCGGCGGCTTCGTCGGCGAGCTCACCGTCCGCGAGAACATCCAGGTGGTCGCCGGCCTGCACGGCATGAGCCGCAAGGAGATCGCCGACGCGTTCGACGAGATCGTCGAGTTCGCCGAGATCGGCGGCTCGCTCGACTCGCCCTACAAGCACCTGTCGTCGGGCATGAAGGTCCGTGTCGCCTTCGCCGTCGTGTCGCGCCTCGAGGAGCCGATCATGCTCGTCGACGAGGTGCTCGCCGTCGGCGACCGCGCGTTCCGCGAGAAGTGCTGGGACCGGATCGAGGAGCTGCTCGCCGACGGCCGCACGTTCTTCCTGGTGTCCCACTCCGAGCGCGACCTCACCCGGTTCTGCACGCGCGGCCTGTACGTGCAGGCCGGCAAGGTGATCATGGACGGCCCGATCGCCGACGTCGTCGAGGCCTACCTCAAGGACTCCGACGACAACCTCGCGCTGCGTCGTCACGAGGTGCGCCAGCGTCGCCTCGCCCGCCGTCAGGCCCGCGAGGACGCCATCCGCGCCGAGGCTGCCGCCGAGGCCGACGAGCAGGACGAGAACCGCTCCGGGGCGTGAGCCCGCTCAGACCACCGGCGGCCGGCCGAGGCGGGTCATCCGCCAGACCGTCGACCAGCGCAGCGGACGTCGTCCACCCGGGTCGGTGCGCCAGCCCTCGCGCCAGCCGCCGAACCAGGCGCGCAGGCCCCGGCGTCCGGACGCGGTGCGCACCGAGCGCAGCACCTGCACGGCCGTCCACGACCCGACGTAGGCCCACGAGAACGGCCAGCGCAGGTTGCGCCGGGCGAGCCACACGCGGTTGCGGGCGTTGAGCCGCAGGTAGTCGTCGTGCCGGGCGGGATCGATCGCCGGATGACCGCAGCGCAGGTCGCCCGCGTACCAGACGGTGTACCCGGCGTCCCAGACGCGCCAGGCCAGCTCGATGCCCTCGTGGGCGTAGAAGTACGGGTCACCCCAGCCCCCGGAACGGTCGAACGCGGCCCGGCGCACCACGAGCACGCCCTCCCACAGCGAGAACGCGGGCGACGAGCGTCGCGGGTCGCCCTTGCGCATCCGCGGGATCCAGCGGGTCGGGGACGCCTCCCCCGGCGCCTCCACCCGCGGCTGCACGACCCCGAGGGTCGGGTCGTTGGCGAACCGCGTCGCGACGGTGCGGAGGAAGTCGTCGTCGAGCAGGCGCGCGTCGTCGTCGACGAACAGCAGCAGGTCGCCGTCCACCTCGGGCACGCCGGCGTTGCGGCCGCCGGGGATGCCCACGTTCTCGGGCAGCGCGTGGGCGCGGACGCCGTCGGGCAGGCCCACCGGCTCCCAGCCGTTGCCGACGCACACGACGTCGACGTCCACGTCCTGCTGGCGCAGGACCGAGCGCAGACCGGCGTCGAGGTCGTCCGGACGGCGTCCCTGCGACAGCGAGACGACGCCGAACCGGGGACGGGGCGAGTCGGTCACCGCGTCACCGTACCGAGCGGGACGCAGAACGGCGGACCTGCCCCGTCAGCAGGTCCGCCGTCCACCGTGACCTGGTGCGGTTCGGCGTCATCCCCCGATCGCGCCGAGCCGGCCACGGTTACGCGTCGACCGGGCGATGCCCAGGACGCAGCACGATTCTATGCAGAGCATGTAGGTTTTGTCCGCTCCTGAGGCACACCGATCCTCAGAGCTCACCCGCGATCGCTGGCCTCGGCCGCCCGGGGGCTGTCGGGGTTCTGCAGCGAGTGGCGCCGCGCGTAGCCCAGGTACACCGCCGCGCCGAGCAGGAACCAGATGCCGAAGCGCTCCCAGGTGTGCACCGGCAGCGACAGCGCCAGGCCGAGGGAGAACAGGACGCCGACGGCCGGCACCACCGGCATCCAGGGGCAGCGGAACTCGCGGGGGATCTCCGGGCGCTTGTAGCGCAGGGCGATCACGGCGACGCAGACCACCACGAAGGCCAGCAGGATGCCGATGTTGGTCAGCTCGGCCACCTCGCCGATGGGCAGGAACCCCGCGAACAGCGCGGACCCGACGCCGACGATCCAGGTGATCCGGCCCGGGACGTGGCGCGCGGTCGTCTTGGCGAAGTACTTCGGCAGCAGGCCGTCGCGGCTCATCGCGAACCAGACCCGCGTCGCCCCGAGCATGAAGGTGATCATCACGGTGAGGATGCTGACGATCGCTCCGACGGCGATCACGTTGGCGACGCCCGGCATCCCGACGGCCTCGAACGCGCTGGAGAAGCCGCTCTCGGGGTCGATCTCGGTGTACTTCTGCATGCCGGTGAGCACCAGCGTGGCCATCACGTAGAGCACCATCGCGATGAGCAGCGAGAGCAGGATGGCCTTGGGCATGTGCTTGGTGGCGTCCTTGGACTCCTCGGCGGCGGTGCTCATCGCGTCGTAGCCGAACACCGCGAAGAAGACGACGCCGGCGCCCGTCACCGTGCCGCCCACGCCGTACGGGAAGTAGGGCGTGTAGTTCGAGGAGTCGACGTGCACGACGCCGAGAACGACGATCACCAGCACGAGCGCGACCTTGAGTCCCACCACGACCACCTCGAACCGGGCGGCGCTGCGGATGCCGCGGCTCAGCAGCCAGGCGGTGCCGAGGCAGAGCAGCACGGCGAACAGGTCGACGACGTGGCCGTCCCCGGTACCGGGCGCGCCCATCATCCAGTCGGGCGGCGGGGCACCCAGCTGCTCGACGAGGAACCCGAAGTAGCCCGAGACGCCGATCGCGACCACGGCGACGATGGCCGTGTACTCGAGCAGCAGGTCCCACCCGATGAACCAGGCCACGCCCTCGCCCAGGGCCACGTAGCCGTAGGTGTAGGCCGAGCCGGCCTTGGGGATCATCCCCGCGAACTCCGCGTACGAGAACGCGGCCGCCGCGCTCGCGACGCCGGCGAGCAGGAACGAGATGAGGACGGCGGGCCCGGCGGTCTCGTTGGCCACGGTGCCGGCGAGCGAGAAGATGCCGGCGCCGATGATGCCGCCGACCCCGATCGCGGTGAGCTCCCACAGACCCAGCGAGCGCTGCAGGCCGTCGGACCCGGCGCCCTCGTCGGACGGGTCGACGGTCTCCACCGGCTTGCGCCTGAGCAGGAACGAGCGCGGGTCGGGGCGGGGATCAGCGGACATCGGACATCGTGGCCTCCGGGTCGGGTCGACCCTCACGGTCTACCACTCCCGGACCGTCGGTGCGCGGACCTACGATCGGCCGATGGACGTGACGCGTGGGCAGGTGCTGGCGTTCCGGGCCTCGGCCCAGGGGCTGGACGGCGGCGACGACGCACCGGCGCGGTCGCCGTCCGACCTCGCCCTGCTCGACCTCGGCGTCCAGGACACCGGCCCCGACGGCGCCGCGTGGGCGCTCGCGCTGCGCGGCGTCGCCGGAGCCGACGACGACCTCGCCACGGCCTGGACGCTGCGCGGCGCCCCGCACGTCCACCGCCGGGCCGACCTGCCCGACGTCCAGGTGGCGGTCTCGCCGTTCGGCGACGCCGACGCGGGCAAGCGCATCTTCGACGCCAACAAGCCGCTCAAGGCCGCCGGCATCGGTGCCGTCGAGGCGCTGCGCACGATCGCCCAGCTGATGCGCGAGATCGTCACGGGGCCGATGCCCAAGGGGGAGGTGTCGGCCGAACTCACCGAGCGTCTGCCCGAGCCGTACCGGCGGTGGTGCAACCCGTGCCAGGCCGTCCACCTGTTCGAGCAGCCGTTCCGCTTCTCGGCCCTCCATGCCGGGCTCGAGCTCGAGCCGGGCACCTCTCCCCCGATGATGCGACGCGTCCCGGGCTGGCCGCGCCGCGCACCCGCGCCCGCGGCCGACCCGCTGGCCGCGCCCGAGCGCCTCCAGCCGATCCGCGCCTACCTGCGCCTCCTCGGTCCCGCCACGCCCCGGCTCGTCGCCGCCCACCTCGACGCACCGCTGCGCGACGTCACGGCGCACTGGCCCGCCGACGCCGAGCCCGTGACCGTCGACGGCGAGGAGCGCTGGGTGCTCGCCGACGACGTCGCCGCGCTCACCGACGCCGAGCACGACGACGCCGTCCGCCTCGTCGGCCCGTTCGACCCCTACCTGCAGGGACGCGACCGCGACCTCCTCGTGCCCGACGAGGCACACCGCAAGGACCTGTGGCGCACGTTGGGCCGCCCCGGCGCCGTCGTCGCGTCCGGCGAGGTGGTCGGCACCTGGCGCCCCCGTTCGAAGGGCAGGCGGCTCGAGGTCGCGGTCGATCCGTGGACCCGCTGGCCCGCCCGCCTCCGCACCCGCGTCGAGCACCGGGCCGAGGCCCTGGCGGCCTTCCGCGGCCGCACGCTCGCGGGCGTCACGGACGCCTGACGCGACGACGAAGGCCGCCCCGAGGGACGGCCTTCGATGATCCTGTGGAGCTACGGGGATTCGAACCCCGGACCTCTTCCATGCCATGGAAGCGCGCTACCAACTGCGCCATAGCCCCGTTGCTCTCAGCGAGCGAACACGATCCTAGCGGGTGGTCCCGACGGATGTGAAATCGGGTCCGGGTAGTCCTTGATCTCAACAATGGTTCAGGTTCTAGCGTCGGCGACATGACCCACTCACACGACTCACACGCACCCGTCGCGCTCGTCACCGGAGCCTCCCGCGGGCTCGGCCTGGCCCTGGTCTCAGGGCTGGTCGAGCAGGACTGGGAGGTCGTCGTCGACGGCCGCGACGCCGCCGCACTCGCCGCCGCGACCCGGACGTTCGGCGACCGCGTCGTCGCCGTCCCCGGTGACGTGGCCGACCCCGCGCACCGTTCGGCCCTGCTCGCCGCGGTCGAGCGGTACGGCCGGCTCGACCTGCTCGTGCACAACGCGAGCACCCTGGGGCAGAGCCCGATGCCCCGCGTCGACGGGCTCCACGCCGCGGTGCTGCGCCACGCCCTCGAGGTCAACGTCGTCGCCCCGTCCGAGCTGACCCGCCTGCTCCTCCCCCACCTGCGCCGCGCCAGGGGGACGGTGCTCGCGATCACCTCCGACGCCGCCGTCGAGCCCTACGAGACGTGGGGCGCGTACGGCGCGTCGAAGGCGGCGCTCGACCAGCTCGTGGCCGTCCTCGCCACCGAGGAGCCCGACCTCGTCGTCCACGCCGTCGACCCCGGCGACATGCGCACCCAGATGCACGCCGACGCCTTCCCCGGCGAGGACATCAGCGACCGGCCGCTGCCCGAGACCGTGGTGCCCCACCTGCTGCGGCTGCTCGACACCGACCGCGCCGGCGTCCGGCTGCGGACGTCCGACCTGGTGGCGGTGGCCCGATGAGCGCCACCCACGCACCGTCGCGCGCCCGGACGACGTTCGTCCTGCCCGAGGGGCTGTCGGCCACCGGCCCGCCCGAGGCCCGCGGACTGGCCCGCGACGAGGTGCGCCTGCTGGTGGCGCGTCCCGGCGGCGTCCGGCACACGCAGTTCGTCGACCTCGCCGACCAGCTGTCCCCCGGCGACCTCGTCGTCGTCAACGACTCGGCGACGGTGCCGGCGGCGCTGGACGTCGTCCGCCCGGACGGACGTCGCGCGGTCCTGCACGTCTCTGGGCCGCTGGACGACGGCGCACCCGTCGGCGAGCTGCGGACGCCCGCCGGCGCCCAGCGCGTCCACGACGCCCGTGCGGGCGAGGTGCTGGGCACCGCCGGCGGCACGGTGACCCTGAGCCGAGCCTGGCCCGACCCCACCGCGACCGAGGGCTCGCGTCTGTGGCGCCTGAGCCCGGGCGACCTCGACGCCGTGCTGTGGCAGCACGGGCAGCCGATCCGCTACGGCTACCTGGACCACGACCGCCCGCTCGCGGACTACCAGAGCGTGTTCGCCACCGTCCCGGGCAGCGCGGAGATGGCGAGCGCCGGGCGCCCGTTCAGCCACCGGCTCGTCACCGCCCTGGTGGGCCGCGGCGTGCAAGTCGCGCCGATCACGCTCCACACGGGCGTGTCCTCGCTCGAGGCGGACGAGACACCGCTGCCCGAGCGCCTGCACGTCCCCGACGCCACCGCACGCCTGGTCGAGTCCACCCGCGCCGCCGGCGGACGCGTGGTCGCGGTCGGCACCACCGTCACCCGCGCCCTCGAGACGGCCGCCGACGCCGGCGGCACCGTCCTTCCGTACCGCGGCTGGACCGACCTGGTGCTCGGCCCGGAGACCCCCGCCCGGGTGGTCGACGGGCTCGTCACCGGCTGGCACGAGCCGCAGGCCAGCCACCTGATGCTGCTGGAGGCGGTCGCGGGACCCGAGCTGGTGCAGCGGGCCTACGACGCAGCACTCGCCGAGCGCTACCTGTGGCACGAGTTCGGCGACTCGGCGCTCTTCCTCCCCTGACGGCCCGCCGTCGCCGCCCGTCCCTGGAGTGGTCGGTGCCAGGCAGGGTCATGACCCCCTGACGCACCGACAACTCTGGGGGTCAGCGGTCGTCGGAGAGCACCGGCTCGGGGAGGGTGCCGGCGTTCCACTCGGCGATGCGCCAGCGGCCGCGCAGCTGCTCCAGCACCGTCCAGGAGCAGTTGTTGAAACCGCCGAAGGAGCGCCAGGTCTGGCGCGGGAAGCCGAGGAACGAGCAGATGCCGACGCGCAGCACCGCGCCGTGGGCGACGACGACGGTGGTGTCGTCCTCGCCCATCGCCGCGACGATCTCGTCCAGGCCGGTGGCGAAGCGCTCGGCGGCCTCGACGTAGAGCTCGGCGCCGGGCATCCGGACGTCGTCGTCGGACATGAACGTGGCGACCTGGTCGGGGAAGCGCGCGACGGTCTCCTCCATCGTGAGGCCCTCGCGCTCGCCGAAGTTCATCTCGCGCAGCCGCTCGTCGGTCTCGACCTCGAGCCCGACCAGGTCGGCCAGGGCGCGGGCGGTCTCGCGGGCGCGGACGAGGTCGGAGCTGACGATGCGCGCCGGTGCGAGCGCGGCGAGCCGGGCCCCGGCGTCACGCGCCTGCTGCTCGCCCACCTCGTTGAGCGGGACGTCGCTCTGCCCCTGCAGCCGACCCTGGACGTTCCAGTCGGTGAGCCCGTGGCGCCACAGGACCAGGCGCCGGCTCATCGCTCCTCGGACAGCTCGAGCTCCACCGCCGGGCAGTCGCGCCACAGACGCTCCAGGGAGTAGAAGGCGCGCTCCTCCTCGTGCTGGACGTGGACGACGACGTCGGCGAAGTCGAGCAGCACCCACCGTCCCTCGCGCTGGCCCTCGCGGCGCACGGGCTTGGCGCCGAGCGGGAGCAGCGCCTCCTCGACGGCGTCGACGACGGCCCGCACCTGGCGGTCGTTGGACGCGCTGATGATGAGGAAGACGTCGGTGATGACGAGCTGCTCGGACACGTCGAAGGCGACGACGTCCTTGCCGAGCCGTTCGACGGCCGCGTGGGCGGCGGACCGGGTGAGCTCGAGTGCTCGGTCGGTGGCGGTCACGAGATCCCTCCCGCGCGACGGCGAGCCGCGCCGGTGTCGTAGAGGCGGTGCTTGCCGATGTACTGGACGACGCCGTCGGGCACGAGGTACCAGACGGGCTCGTCGCGGTGGACGCGCGTGCGGCAGTCCGTGGACGAGATGGCCAGGGCCGGGATCTCGACGATCGTCACCCGGTCCTTGGGCAGGCCGTCGAGCGTCTGCTCGTCGATCCGGTGCCCGGGTCGCGTGCAGCCGACGAACTGGGCGAGCTCGAACAGCTCCTCGTGGTCGCGCCAGGTGAGGATCGCCGCGAGCGCGTCGGCGCCGGTGATGAAGTAGAGCTCGGCGTCGTCGTAGATGCGCCGCAGGTCGCGCAGCGTGTCGATCGTGTAGGTCGGGCCGTCCCGGTCGATGTCGACCCGGCTGACCGAGAACCGCGGGTTCGACGCGGTGGCCACGACCGTCATCAGGTAGCGGTCCTCGGGCGGCGAGACGTCACGGTCGGCCTTCTGCCACGGCTGGCCCGTGGGGACGAACACGACCTCGTCGAGCTCGAACCAGGACTGGACCTCGCTGGCGGCCACGAGGTGGCCGTGGTGGATGGGGTCGAACGTGCCGCCCATGACGCCCACCCGCGGCGGTCCGGCCGTGCGGTGAGGCAGGCTCATCAGGTGTGTTCGCGCCCCTTGCCGAACGACAGCACGCCCAGGAGCATGACGACGAGGATCACCAGGGCGATCACGCCGAAGACGGCCGGGTGGACCGGGAGCTCACGAGTCTCCTCGGCGGCGAGCAGGAGTGCATGCATGGCGTCAATCTACCGTCATCGGCGCCGGGTCAGCGCACGTGGCCGTCACCGGTGACCACGAAGGTCGTCGTGGTCATCTCCACCAGGCCCATCGGGCCCCGCGCGTGCAGCTTCTGGGTGGAGATCCCGATCTCCGCGCCGAAGCCGAGCTCGCCGCCGTCGGTGAACCGCGTGGAGGCGTTCACCATCACCGCGGCGCTGTCGACGTGCCGGGTGAACCGGTGCGCGGCGGCCAGCGACCCGGTGACGATCGCCTCGGTGTGGCCCGAGGAGTAGCGACGGACGTGCGCGACGGCGTCGTCCAGCGACTGCACCACCGACGCCGAGATGTCGAGCGAGAGGAACTCGGCCGCGTGGTCCTCCTCGGTGACGGGGACGACGGCGGCGTCGGCCGCGGCGAACGTCGCGTCGCCGTGGACGGTCACCCCCGCGTCCTTCAGCGCCGCGACGACCCGCGGCACGAACTCGTCGGCGACGGCCTTGTGCACGAGCAGCGACTCGGCGGCGTTGCAGACGCTGGTGCGGTGGGTCTTGGAGTTCAGGACGATCGCCAGCGCCATGTCGAGGTCGGCGTCGGCGTCCACGTAGACGTGGCAGTTGCCCGTGCCGGTCTCGATCACCGGGACGGTGGACTGCTCCACGACGGTACGGATCAGGCCCGCACCGCCGCGCGGGATGACGAGGTCGACCAGGCCGCGGGCGCGCATCAGGGCGGTGGCCGTGGCACGGTCGGACGGGTCGACCATCTGCAGGGCGTCGGCGGGCAGGCCGGCGGACGCCACCGCGTCGCGCAGCACGGTGACGATCGCGGTGTTGGAGCGGACCGCCGAGGACGAGCCGCGGAGCAGGACCGCGTTGCCCGACTTCAGGCAGATGCCGGCGGCGTCCGCGGTGACGTTGGGCCGGCCCTCGTAGATCATCCCGATGACGCCCATGGGCACCCGCACCTGCTGCATCCGCAGGCCGTTGGGCAGGGTAGAGCCGCGAACCACCTCACCGACCGGGTCCGGCAGCGCCGCGACGTCCCGCAGCCCCGTCGCCATGCCCGCGAGCCGGTCGTGGTCGAGCGCGAGCCGGTCGACGACGTTCTCGGGCGTCCCGGCCTCCCGCGCTGCGGCGACGTCGGCCGCGTTGGCGTCCAGCACCTCTCCGGACCGCGCCAGCAGCGCGTCGGCCGCGGCGAGCAGGGCCGCGTCCTTGACCGCCCGCGTGGCCGTCGCCAGCTCCAGCGCCGCCCCCTGCGCCCGCCTCGCCAGGTCGTGGACGTGCTCGACGTGCTCCTCGCTCATGGCGTCAGGATACGACCGCCGGCACCGGCCCCATGCGCGTCGAGGTCCGAGTTCCTCAACGCATCGGCTCCGGATGCGTTGGAGAAGCCGGACGTCAACGCCAGTCGTCGGCCGGGTAGTCGGCGTCGGACTCGAAGCCCGCGCGCGCCTCGGGCGGCAGCGCCGCGACCAGGGTCCGCGTGAACGGGGTCGTGCCGGTGACGTTGATCGGGACGCCGCGCAGCGACGTCACCGCGTCGAGGTCGTCCACGACCGGGCAGTCGTGCAGCGACAGCCAGTCGAGCTCGGGGCAGTCGTGCAGGTGGGACAGGCCTGTGATCTCGCCGACCCCCTCCATCGTGAGCCGGCGCAGGCGAGGGGCCGAGGCGAGCCAGCCGAGGTCGAACCTCTCCGGCCCCCAGATGTCGACCGCCCGGAGCTCGGAGAGGTCGAGCCCGACGTCGAGGGTGGTGTGCTCGCGACGTGAGGCCACCGAGAGCCGGCGCAGCCGTCCCGCGACCGTTGCGAGCTCGGCGACCGACGGCCCCTCACCGAGCTCCTCCAGGGTCCTGAGCCCGAGCGCCGAGGCGAAGCCCTGGTGCCATCCGTCGAGGCGACGAAGCGGTACGCGCGAGAAGTCGACGGGCACCGTCGGCTCGGCCCCGATCTCGAGGTGCTCCAGCGCGCCGAAGTCTGCCAGCGCCCTCAGGTCGAGCCGCCCGGCGGTGAGCATGAGCTCGGTGACGACGTCCTTCATCGGCGACAGGCACGTCAGGTCGGGCGTGCCCGGGCTGAGGTGCACCACGACACGAGGGTGGTCCCGTGCGATCCGAGCGATCTCGTCGGCCGTCGGCCCCCGGTCGACCAGGTCGATCATGTCGACGTGGTCCACGACGTCCGGGTGGTGGACCATCACCCCTGCGGGGTAGGGGGCACCGTCGTCGTCGGCCGGGTCGCTCCCCCGATGCTCCATGTCAGGTCAGAACGGGACCGGGGTGGGGGTCGAGGCGCCGAGGACGTCGGTGCGGCGACGGCGGGGGCCGTCCTCGTCGCGGCGCAGGTACATGTCGCGCTCGAGGACCTCGAGGCCGACGATCTCCCACTGCGGCAGGCCGGCGGACTCGCGGTGCTCGAGCCAGACGCGCATGGCCATGGCCGCGGCGTCGAGCATCTCGGGCGCCTGCTCCCAGTAGCAGAGCTCGGCGCGGTCCGACGCGTACCGCAGCGAGTGCAGGAAGGCGTGCTCCACGCGCAGCCGGTCCATCGCCTCGCGGACCTGTCCCTGGTCGTGCGGGCGCCCGGCCACCGTCACGGTGACGTGCCACAGACGCTCGTCGTCAGTCATTCCCAGCCCTCCCCAGTGCCTGTTCACACGGTAGTCCGTCGTCCGCGGCGCGTCTCACGATGTCGCAAGGACGACGAGGTCGTCACGGTGCACCAGCTCGCGCTCGTAGCCGGCACCGAGCTCGCGGGCCAGGTCGGGCGTCGAGCGGCCCGTGACCATCGGCACCTCGGAGCTGTCGTAGCTGACGAGACCGCGCGCGACGACGGTCCCGTGCGCGTCGACCAGGTCGACCGGGTCGCCGGCCGAGAACTCGCCGGTGGACGCCGTGACCCCGGCCGGCAGCAGCGAGGCCTTGCGCTCGACGACGGCCCGCACCGCGCCGTCGTCGAGGACGAGGGTGCCGCGCGCCTCGGTGGCGTGCGCGAGCCACAGCAGCCGGGTGGGTCGCCGGCGGCCCGTGGGGTGGAAGCGGGTGCCGACCCGCTCCCCCGCCAGCACCTGCTCGGCCTGCGGGGCCGAGGCCAGGACCACGGGGATGCCGGCGCCGGTGGCGATCCGGGCCGCCTCGACCTTGGTGACCATGCCGCCGGTGCCGATGGCCGAGGCCCCGGGACGGGTGATCTCGACGCCCTCGAGGTCGTCCGGGCCGCGCACGTCGTCGATGCGGGTGACTCCGGGGTCGCCCGGGCGTCCGTCGTAGAGGCCGTCGACGTCCGACAGCAGCACGAGGAGGTCGGCGTGCACCAGGTGCGCGACGAGCGCCGCGAGCCGGTCGTTGTCGCCGAAGCGGATCTCGGTGGTGGCCACCGTGTCGTTCTCGTTGACGACCGGCACGACGCCGAGGTCGATCAGGCGCGCCAGGGTGCGGTACGCGTTGCGGTAGTGGCTGCGACGCGTGACGTCGGCGACGGTGAGCAGCACCTGCCCGACGACGAGGTCGTGGGCGGCGAACCGCTCGGTGTAGCGCGCGACCAGCAGGCCCTGCCCGACGCTCGCGGCGGCCTGCTGGGTGGCGAGGTCGCGCGGACGGCTCGGGATGCCGAGTGGCGACAGGCCCGTGGCGATGGCGCCGGAGCTGACGAGCACCACCTCGTCGCCGCGCCCGCGGGCCTGGGCCAGCGCGTCGACGAGTCGGCGGAGGCGGTCGTCGTCGAGGCCGCCGGCCGCCGAGCTGAGTGACGACGAGCCGACCTTGACGACGATCCTCACCGCAGGTCGTCCCCGTCGTCGTCGTCGAAGCTGTCGAAGCGCTCGATCGGTGCCGGGACCGGGGCCAGCGGGTCCTCGCCGCGCTCGCGGGCCTCGCGGGCGTCGGCCTCGGAGCGGCGGTGGGCCGCGAGGTCCTCGCGACGCTGGCGCGACGTGCGGCGGCTGTTGTCGTCCAGGCGCATGTCCTCGCCGCGACGGGTGAGCAGCAGCTCGGACCCGGCGCCCACGTCGGGGTCGAAGTCGAAGACGACCGCGTCGTCGTCGCTGCCGATGACGATGTCGTCACCGGGCTCGGCGCCCTCCTTGGACAGCCTGGCCTCGACGCCGAGCCGCGCGAGGCGGTCGGCCAGGAAGCCGACGGCCTCGTCGTTGGTGAAGTCGGTCTGACGCACCCAGCGCTCGGGCTTGGCGCCGCGCACGCGCCACTGGCCGCCGACGTGCGAGACGGTGAAGTCCTCGCCGTCCTCGGCCTGGGGGCGCAGGACGATGCGCTTGGTCTCGACGACCTCCTCGGCCGCGCGGCGCGACTGCACGATCGAGGCCATCGCGAACGACAGCTCGCGCAGGCCCGCGTGGCTCGCGGCGGAGACGTCGAACACGTCGAGGCCGCGCGCCTCGAGCTCGGCACGGACGAAGCCGGCGATCTCCTGCGCGTCGGGGACGTCGACCTTGTTCAGCGCGACGAGGCGCGGACGGTCGTCGAGGCCGCCGTAGCGGGACAGCTCGCCCTCGATCACGTCGAGGTCGGTGAGCGGGTCGCGGCCGGGCTCGATGGTGGCGCAGTCGATGACGTGCACCAGCGCGGCGCAACGCTCGACGTGCCGCAGGAAGTCGTGGCCGAGGCCCTTGCCCTCGCTGGCGCCCTCGATCAGGCCGGGCACGTCGGCGACGGTGAACGTCGTCGCGCCCGCCACGACGACGCCGAGGTTGGGCACCAGCGTGGTGAACGGGTAGTCCGCGATCTTGGGACGGGCCCGCGACAGCGCCGCGATGAGCGAGGACTTGCCGGCGCTGGGGAAGCCCACCAGGCCGATGTCGGCGACCACCTTGAGCTCGAGGGTGAACGTCAGCTCCTCGCCCGGCTCGCCCTTGAGCGCGAAGCCCGGGGCCTTGCGCTTGGACGAGGCCAGCGCCGCGTTGCCGAGGCCGCCGCGGCCGCCGGCGGCGATGACCAGCTCGGTGCCGGGGCCGACGAGGTCGGCGAGCACCTCGCCGCCCGGGCTGCGGACGATGGTGCCGTCGGGGACGGGCAGCGTGAGGGAGTCGCCCTGGGCGCCGTTGCGGTGCCCACCGCTGCCGTGCGCGCCGCGGCCGGCGCGGCGGTGGGGCTCGTGGTGGTAGGCCACGAGCGTGGTGGTGTCGGCCGCCACCCGCAGGATGACGTCGCCGCCGTGGCCGCCGTTGCCGCCGTCGGGGCCACCGAGGGGCTTGAACTTCTCGCGGTGCACCGAGGCGATGCCGTTGCCGCCGTCACCGGCGCTGACGTGCAGCGTCACGGTGTCGACGAACGTGGGGATCGCCATGGGGTGACCTGCCTGCCTGGAGAAGGGGTGTGAACGTGCCGAGGGGTGGCCCGCCGACGGCGGACCACCCCTCAACTGTGCGGAAGGACCGAGGTCACTCCGCCGGGACGATGTTGATGACCTTGCGGCCGCGTCGCGTGCCGAACTCGACCGCGCCCGCGCTGAGCGCGAAGAGGGTGTCGTCGCCGCCGCGGCCCACGCCGGTGCCGGGGTGGAAGTGGGTGCCACGCTGGCGGACGATGATCTCGCCGGCGTTGACCTGCTGTCCGCCGAAGCGCTTGACGCCGAGGCGCTGGGCGTTGGAGTCGCGGCCGTTCCGCGTGGAAGCGGCGCCCTTCTTGTGTGCCATGAGTCAGTCAGTCCTTTTCAGACGTCAGCGGTTGATGCCGGTGATCTTGACCTGGGTGTACTTCTGACGGTGCCCCTGGCGCTTCTTGTACCCGGTCTTGTTCTTGTACTTCTGGATGACGATCTTCGGGCCCTTGCTGGCACCGACGACCTCGGCGGTCACCGAGACGCTGGCGAGGTCGGCCGCGGCCGACGTCACGGAGTCGCCGTCGACGAGCAGGACCGCGGGGAGCGTGAGCGTGTCGCCCTCGGCACCCTTGGTCTTGTCGATCTCGACGACGTCGCCCACGGCAACCTTCTGCTGCTTGCCACCACTGCGGACGATCGCGTACACGGCGGACTCACTTCCTCTTCGTCGGATGGACGCCGGTCGGCGCCCGCACTGCTTGGTCTGTCGGCGGCCCGGGCCCGCGCTCGTCGTGCAACCACGACCGACGCAGGACGCCCAGGGGCGCACCGACTGTCTAGTCTACGGAGCCGGGGTGTCGTCGGTCAAAACGGGGGCCTCGACGGCCGGCTCCGCGGCGGTCTCGGTGGCCTCGGCCTTGGGGGCGGCCGCCTTGCGGGTGGCCCGACGCGGGGCGCGGGCCGCCTTCTTGGCCGGCGCCTTGACGGGCTCGGCAGGCTCCACAGGCTCGACCGCCTCCGGGGTGGCCTCGACGGCGGGCACCTCCGGGGCCGGGGCCTCGGGAGCAGGTGCCTCGGGAGCAGGTGCCTCGGCAGCGGGTGCCTCGGCAGCAGGTGTCTCGACGACCGGAGCCTCGGCGACCGGAGCCTCGGACGGCGCCGACTCGGCGACGTCGGACGGCTTGGGAGCCCCTGCGCCGCGACCGCCGCGACGGCGTCCGCCGGTCTTGGGCGCCGGCGCGTCGTCGGACGACGCGTCGTCCTTGGGCGCCGCGGGAGCGGGAGCCGCACCGCCGCCGTTGGTGTTGCCACCGCCGTTGGCGTTGCCGCCGCCGTTGGCGTTGCCGCCGCCGTTGTCGCCACCGCGACGACGTCCGCCGCGCTGGTGGCCGCCGCCGTCGTCCTGCTTGTGCTCGACGGGGTGGTCGTGGGTGACCAGGCCGCGGCCGTGGCAGTGCTCGCACGGCTCGCTGAACGCCTCGAGCAGGCCGGTGCCGATGCGCTTGCGCGTCATCTGCACCAGGCCGAGGGAGGTGACCTCGGCGACCTGGTGGCGGGTGCGGTCGCGTCCGAGGCACTCGACCATGCGCCGGAGCACGAGGTCGCGGTTGCTCTCGAGCACCATGTCGATGAAGTCGACGACGATGATGCCGCCGATGTCGCGCAGCCGGAGCTGGCGGACGATCTCCTCGGCGGCCTCGAGGTTGTTCTTGGTGACCGTCTCCTCCAGGTTGCCCCCGGAGCCGGTGAACTTGCCGGTGTTGACGTCGACGACCGTCATCGCCTCGGTGCGGTCGATGATGAGCGAGCCGCCCGACGGCAGCCAGACCTTGCGGTCGAGCGCCTTGGCGATCTGCTCGTCGATGCGGTGGGCGGCGAACGCGTCGGTGGCGCCGTCCCAGCGGGTGAGGCGCTCGGCGAGGTCGGGGGCGACGTGGTCGACGTACGCCTTGACCATGTCCCAGGCGTCGTCGCCCTCGACGACGAGCTTCTCGAAGTCCTCGTTGAACAGGTCGCGGACGACCTTGAGGGTGAGGTCGGGCTCGCCGTAGAGCAGCGTGGGCGCCTTGGAGCCCGCGGCGGCCTTGCGCTCGATATCGTCCCACCGCGCGGTGAGGGCGCCGACGTCGCGCGTCAGCTGGTCCTCGGTGGCGCCCTCGGCGGCCGTGCGGATGATGACGCCGGCGTCCTCGGGCAGGACCTCCTTGAGCAGGCCCTTGAGGCGGTTGCGCTCGGTGTCGGGGAGCTTGCGCGAGATGCCGTTGGTCTGGCCGCCCGGCACGTAGACCAGGAAGCGGCCGGCCAGGCTGATCTGGCTGGTCAGGCGGGCGCCCTTGTGGCCGATCGGGTCCTTGGTGACCTGCACCAGGACCGTCTGGCCGGACTTCAGGACGTCCTCGATCTTGCGCTGCTTGCCGTTGCCGAGGGCCTTCCAGTCGACCTCGCCGGCGTACAGGACGGCGTTGCGGCCCTTGCCGATGTCGACGAACGCGGCCTCCATGCTGGGCAGCACGTTCTGGACGCGACCGAGGTAGACGTTGCCGATGAGCGACGTCTGCGACTCCCGGGCCACGTAGTGCTCGACCAGGACGTCGTCCTCGAGCACCGCGATCTGGGTGAGGTCGGTCTTCTGCCGGATCACCATCTCGCGCTTGACGGCCTCGCGACGGGCCAGGAACTCGGCCTCGGAGACGATCGGCGCACGGCGGCGACCGGCCTCGCGGCCGTCGCGGCGGCGCTGCTTCTTGGCCTCGAGGCGGGTGGACCCGCCGATGCTGGTGATCTCGTCCTCGACGCTCTTGGCGTCGCGCACGCGTCCGCTCTGACCGGCGGTGGAGCCGTTGTCGTCGCCACCGGAGGAGGAGCCGTCGCCGTCCCCGCCACGGCGACGGCGGCGGCGACGCCGGCGGCTGCTGCCACCGGTGGACTCGCCCGCGTCGTCCCCGGAGTCGGAGTCGTCGGAGGTCTCGGCCGAGGGGGTCTGCGCGGCGGGCGCGTCGTCGTCACCGGACTCGGCGTCGGTCTCGGTCTCGGTGTCGCCGTCGCTCTCGCCACCGCTCTTGCGGCGACGACGGCCGCCGCGACGGCGGCGACGACGGGGCTGGCCGTCCTCGTCGGAGTCGTCGGAGTCATCGGACGCGTCGGACGAGGCATCGGCGGCGGACTCGTCGTCGCTCGACTCGGCGGCGGGGCCGGCCGGCCGGCGGGCGCGGGTGCGGGTGGTGACCGCGGGAGCCTGGAAGATCGGGGCCGTCGTGGTCTCGGCGGTGGCGACCTCCTCCTCGGGGGTCTCCTCCTCGTCCTCGTCGACCGTCGCGGCGATCTCGTCGGGCTCGCTCACCGGGGCCGCGGGCGTCTCGGCGGCCGAGAACGGCGCCGCGAGCGGGGCCGCAGCCGGACGCGACGCGCGCCGGCGACGGGTGCTGGTGGTGGTGACGACCGGCTCGGCCTCGACCGGCGCCTCCTCCGCGACGGGCTCGGCGACGGGCTCGGCGGCCGGCGCCTCGGCGACGGGCTCCGGGGCGGTCTCAGCCACCGGCTCCGGAGCCGCGGCGGCGGTCTTGCGCTTGCGCGTGGTGGTCTTCTTGGCGGCCTTCTTGGCCGTCTTGGGCGCCGACTCCTCGGCCGGGACGTCGCCGGCGGGCTGCTCGGCCGCGGCGTCGGGTGCCGAGGCGGGCGGCCCGGCGGGGCGGGAGACCGCCCGGCGACGGACGCGCGCGGCGGGCGCGGGGGTCTCGGCCGGGGTGACGGCGCCGCCCTGGTCGCTGCCGGTGGTGGGGGTGTCGGTGTTGTCGTCGTCGAGCACGGTGCTCTCCTCGCCCCCGGGCACCGTTCCCTGGTGCCGCACGGGGGCCTGTCGGGTGCCCGGGTACGGCGGGGCCCCTGGTTGGGGGTGGTCGCGCCACGGACAGCAAGCCTGCGGAAGGTCTCGGGGCGGCGCCCCGGTCCCTCGACGTCGCCCTCCGGTGCTGCCGGCCTGTCACGGGCGGTCCCTGCGCCTTCGCCGCGGTCAGCGTCGAGGGGCACCTGCACCCTGTAGGGCGTGTGGTGACCTACGACGCGTCGCGGCCGAGGGCGAACGGATCGCCGACCGTGCCGGTCCGCACGTCGAGCGGACCCTGGGCCAGGCGGTTCACGCGGGGCGTGACCGGCGGCTCGAGCCCTCCGACGGAGCGGAGGCCGGCGAGGACATCGTCGGGTCGTACGGACGGCACGCCGTGTCGTACGACCAGGGTCAGTATCGCACACGCCACACCGTCGACGTCCGCAGACGCGCTGGACAGCGACACCGTCGCCTCGCGCGCGTCGAAGGTGCGCATGCCCTTCTTGCCCATCCGCTCGACCTCGACGGACGTCTCGGCGAGGAACGCCTCGACCGCCGACGCCACCGCGGCGGGGTCGGCCTCGGGCAGGACGAGCTCCCAGGCGCTGGCCTCCAGCAGGTCGGCGAGCGACCCGCCGCCCGGCTCGGACTGGACGACGCGGACCAGGTCGAGGTCGGGCGGCAGGGACTCGTCGAGACGCAGGCGCAGCTCGTCGGGGTCGCAGGTGCGGGTGAGGGCCACCTCGAGGTACTCGGCCTCGCTCGCCGCCCCGGTGGGGGCGGCCCCGGCGTACGAGATGCGCGGGTGCGGGCTGTAGCCGGACGAGAACGCGATCGGCACCCCCGAGCGGCGGACGGCCCGCTCGAAGGCGCGACCGAAGTCGCGGTGGCTGATGAACCGGAGCCGACCCCGCTTGGCGTACTGCACCCGCAGCCGCTGGACGACCGGCAGCTGCGGGTTCGGGGCCTCGGGGTTGCCGGCTCCGGCGGGGTGGCTCACAGGTCCAGACTACGAGGACGTCAGCGCGGTGGCGCCGAGGTACCCGTTGGGGTCCAGGACGAACTTCTCCGCGACGCCGGAGTCGAACTCGGCGTACCCCTGGGGCGCGTCCTGGAGCAGGATCGGCCGGGCGTTGACCGCCTTCGCGATCTGCACGCGGTCGTGCAGGATCGCCATCATCAGGCCGCGGTGGTACTTCATCACCGGGCACTGGCCGGTGGCGAGGGTGTGCGACTTGGCCCAGCCCAGACCGAGCCGGATCGACAGCGAGCCCTCCTTGGCGGCGTCGTCCACCGCGCCGGGGTCGCCGGTGACGTAGAGCCCGGGGATGCCGAGACCGCCTCCGGCGCGCGTGATCGTCATCAGCGAGTTCAGCACCGCCGCGGGCTGCTCCTCCCCCGCGTCCGAGCCGTGCCCGCGGGCCTCGAACCCGACGGCGTCGACGCCGCAGTCGACCTCCGGCGTGCCGAGCAGCTCGGCGATCTGCTCGCCCACGTCGCCCTTGGAGACGTCGACGGTCTCGCACCCGAAGCTGCGCGCCTGGGCGAGACGGTCGGCGTTGAGGTCGCCGACGATGACGACGGCCGCGCCCAGCAGCTGCGCGGAGGCCGCCGCGGCGAGCCCGACGGGTCCGGCTCCCGCGACGTAGACGGTGGACCCGACCTCGACGCCGGCCGTCACGCAGCCGTGGAACCCGGTCGGGAAGATGTCGGACAGCATCGTCAGGTCGAGGATCTTCTCCATCGCCTGGTCCTTGTCGGGGAAGCGCAGCAGGTTCCAGTCGGCGTAGGGCACCGCGACGTACTGCGCCTGGCCGCCCACCCAGCCGCCCATGTCGACGTACCCGTACGCCGAGCCGGGTCGCTCGGGGTTGACGTTCAGGCAGATGCCGGTGGCCCGCTCCTTGCAGTTCCGGCAGCGGCCGCAGGAGATGTTGAACGGCACCGAGACGAGGTCGCCGACCTTCGTGAACTCGACGCCGGGGCCGACCTCGACCACCTCGCCGGTGATCTCGTGCCCGAGGATCAGCCCCTCGGGGGCCGTGGTGCGGCCGCGGACCATGTGCTGGTCGCTGCCGCAGATGTTGGTGGCGACGGTCTTGACGATCGCCGCGTGCGGGAGCTGCCGCCCCACGTTGGCCGGGTTGACCCCGGGCCCGTCCTGGAGCTCGAACGTCGGGTAGTCGATGTCCTGCACCTCGACCTTGCCCGCTCCTGCGTAGGCCACTGCGCTGTTGCTGCTCATCTGGAACCTCCTGCTGGTCGTTGCAGTGGCCCGAGTCACACCTGGTCCTCGACCGTAGGCAGGTGCGGACCAGCCTGACAACCCGAGACCCACCTGCCGGACGCCGTCTGCCAGATTGGGTTCGGTGACCACTGCAACCACACGCCCCGCGGCGTCGGCGACCCGCGCCGGACGCATCCTCGTCCTGGTCGCGATCGTGCTGCTCGCGTCCAACCTGCGCGCGGCGGTGGGCAGCCTCGGCGTGCTGCTGACGACGGTGCGCGACGACCTCGGCATGTCGACGACCGTCGGCGGTGTCCTGACGACGCTGCCCGTGCTGTGCTTCGCGTTCTTCGGGGCGGTGAGCGGGGACGTCGCCCGCCGCGTCGGCCTGCACCGCACGGTGGCGATCTCGATGGCGCTCGTCGTGGTGGGCCTGGTGGCCCGTGCGGCCGTCGACACCACCCCGCTGTTCCTGCTCTTCTCCGGCGTGGCCCTGGCCGGCGGTGCGGTGGGCAACGTGCTGCTGCCCGCGCTGGCCAAGGAGCACTTCCCCGACCGGCTCGGGCTGGTCAGCTCGCTCTACGGCGCCACGATCCTGGGCGGCGCGGCCGTGTCGTCCTGGCTCAGCGTGCCGGTGGCCGACGCGTTCGGCAGCTGGCGCGCCGGTCTCGCCGCCTGGGCCGTGCTCGCCGCGGCGACGCTGCTGCCGTGGCTGGTGCTCAGCCTCCGCGACGTCAAGGCCGACCTCGCCGCCGCGCGCTACCCGCTGTCGCGCGTCGCGCGGTCGCCCCTGGCCTGGGTGATGGGCCTGTTCTTCGCCGCGCAGTCGGCCCAGGCCTACGCCCAGTTCGGCTGGTTCCCCGAGATCCTCGTCGACGCCGGACTCGGCTCGGGCGAGGCGGCGCTCGTCCAGGGGGTGATCTTCGGCGTCGGCATCCCGACCACGCTGCTGCTCCCGGCGATCATGCGCCGGGTCGGCGAGCGCCCGGTGCTGCCGGTCGTGTTCGGTGCCGTGACCGTCGTCGGGTGGGCCGGCGTGCTGCTCGTCCCGACGGCGGCCCCGTGGCTGTGGGCGGCGCTGCTCGGCGTCGGCGGCGCGGCGTTCACCTGGGTGCTCGCGATGCTCGGCGTGAAGTCGCGGACGGCCGGCGGCACCGCGGGCCTGTCGAGCTTCGTCCAGGGACTGGGCTACCTGGTGGCCGCGGTCGGCCCGTTCGGCACCGGGTACCTGCACGACCTGACCGGGTCGTGGACCACGCCGATCGTCGTGCTGATGGTGATCGCCGTGGCCATCGTGGTGCTCGGCGTGGTGATCTGCCGTCGTCCCCCCTTCGAGGACGACCTGGTCTGACGGGCCTCAGCCCTCCCGCACCAGCAGCGGGTGGTCCGAGGTGAAACCCGCCCGCTCGTACAGCGACACCGACCGCTCCGACGGGTTCAGCACCACCCGCGCAAAGCCGCGCTCGTCGGCGTGGGCCAGGGCGGCGTCCAGCAGCCTGCGACCGGTGCCGACGTCCCGGTGCGCCGGGAGCACGAACACGTTGCCGACGTAGCCCCAACGACCGGCGTCGAGCCCGGGCTCGGGCATCCGCTCGTGGACGAACATGAGCAGCATCCCGACACAGCGGTCGTCACGACTGGCCACCCAGGCACGCGAGCCACGTCCGAGCTGGTCGTCCAGCCACGCGGCGAACCGCAGGGGGAACCCCTCGTCGGCGTCCATCGGGATGCCGCGGCGCTCGTGGCGCCAGTGGCGGCGCAGCGTCGCCATCGCGGGCGCGTCGGCCCGCGTGGCCTCCCGGACGGTCACCTCGGCTGGCATGGGTCAGGAGGTACCGGCGATCGGCAGCAGCGTCCGGCCCGTGGGGCCGACCTGGATCTCGGTGTCCATCTGCGGGCACACGCCGCAGTCGAAGCACGGCGTCCAGCGGCAGTCCTCGACCTCGATCGCGCCGTCGGGCTCGAGCGCGTCCTGCCAGTCCTCCCAGAGCCAGTCGCGGTCCAGGCCGCTGTCGAGGTGGTCCCACGGGAGCACCTCGGCGTAGTCGCGCTCGCGGACGGTGTACCAGTCGAGGTCCACCGGCTCGCCCGCCAGCGCGACGTCGCAGGCGTCGGCCCAGCGGTCGTAGGAGAAGTGCTCGCTCCAGCCGTCCAGGCGCTGGCCGTTGCGCCAGGCGGTCTCGATGACGCGGCCGACGCGGCGGTCGCCGCGCGACAGCAGTCCCTCGATCGCCCCCGGCTTGCCGTCGTGGTAGCGGAACCCGATGGAGCGGCCGTACTTCTTGTCCGCCCGCACCGAGTCGCGCAGCTGCTGCAGCCGGGCGTCGGTGGTCTCGTGGTCGAGCTGGCTGGCCCACTGGAACGGGGTGTGCGGCTTGGGCACGAACCCGCCGATCGACACGGTGCAGCGGATGTCCTTGCGGCCCGACACCTCGCGACCCGTCTCGATGACGCGCCGCGCGAGCTCGCCGATCTGCATGACGTCCTCGTCCGTCTCGGTGGGCAGGCCGCACATGAAGTACAGCTTCACCTGGCGCCAGCCGTGCGAGTAGGCCGCGGCGACGGTCTGGATCAGGTCGTCCTCGGTGACCATCTTGTTGATCACCTTGCGCAGCCGCTCGCTGCCGCCCTCGGGCGCGAACGTCAGGCCCGAGCGGCGGCCGTTGCGGCTGAACTCGTTGGCGAGGGTGATGTTGAAGGCGTCGACGCGCGTGGACGGCAGCGACAGCGAGGTGTTGGTGCCCTCGTAGCGGTCACCCAGGCCCTTGGCGACCTCGGCGATCTCGGAGTGGTCGGCGCTCGACAGCGAGAGCAGGCCGACCTCCTCGAAGCCGGTCTTCTCCAGCCCGTTCTTCACCATCTCGCCGATGCCGGTGATGCTGCGCTCGCGCACCGGTCGGGTGATCATGCCGGCCTGGCAGAACCGGCAACCGCGCGTGCAGCCGCGGAAGATCTCCACCGAGAACCGCTCGTGCACCGTCTCGGCCAGCGGCACGAGCGGCGTCTTGGGGTACGGCCACGCGTCGAGGTCCATCAGGGTGTGCTTGACGACGCGCCACGGCACGCCCGGTCGGTTCGGCACCACGCGCTGGATGCGTCCGTCGGGCAGGTAGGTCACGTCGTAGAACTTGGGGACGTAGACGCCGCCCGACTTCGCCAGGCGCAGCAGCACCTCGTCGCGTCCGCCCGGGCAGCCCTCGTCCTTCCACTCGCGCACCACGTCGCTGATCGCCAGGACGATCTGCTCGCCGTCGCCGAGCACCGCGGCGTCGATGAAGTCCGAGACCGGCTCGGGGTTGAACGCGGCGTGCCCGCCCGCGACGACGATCGGGTCGTCGTCGGTGCGGTCCACGGCGTGCATCGGGATGCCTGCGAGGTCGAGCGCGGTGAGCAGGTTGGTGTAGCCGAGCTCGGTGGAGAAGGAGACGCCGAGCAGGTCGAACGCGCGGACGGGGCGGTGGCCGTCGACGGTGAACTGCGGGATGGCGTGCTCGCGCATCACCGCCTCCATGTCGGGGAAGACGGCGTAGGTGCGCTCGGCGAGCAGCCAGTCGCGCTCGTTGAGGATCTCGTAGAGGATCTGGACGCCCTGGTTGGGCAGGCCCACCTCGTACGCGTCGGGGTACATCAGGGCCCAGCGCACCTGCGCGGACCCCCACTGCTTGACCGTCGAGTTCAGCTCGCCGCCCACGTACTGGATCGGCTTGCCGACGCTCGGCAGCAGGGGCTCCAGCCTCGGGAACACCGAGGCGGGCTCGGGGGACGTCTCGATCGTGGCGATACCCATGCGCCCCAGGGTAGGTCGTCCCCGCCCGCACCCCGCAACGCCGGTCGTCGCTCCCGCACCTGGCGGTGGGTACGGCCCCAGGATCGGGCCGAAAGTGGGGGCATACCCACCGCTGGCCCGCAGCGGGCTCAGAAGCGGGAGCGCTGGACGCGCGACCGCACGACGGGTCCGCGACCGGCGGGACGGCCGGCCGCGTTGCGCCGGTGGACGCTGAGCAGCAGCCCGACGGCCATGAGCGTGGCGAACATCGACGTGCCGCCGTAGGAGACGAGCGGGAGCGGGACGCCGGTGACGGGCATGATGCCCAGGCACATGCCGATGTTCTGGAAGGCCTGGAAGCCGAACCAGCAGCAGACGCCGACGGCGGCGAGCTGACCGAACAGGTCGGTGGAGCGGCGCGCGATGAGCAGGGCGCGCCAGAGCACGACGCCCATCAGGACGATGATCGCGCCGGCGCCGAGCAGGCCGAGCTCCTCGCCCGCGACGGTGAAGACGAAGTCGGTGTGCTGCTCGGGGACGAACCCGGCCTGGGTCTGCGACCCGTGGAACAGGCCCTGGCCGGTGACGCCGCCGTTGCCGATGGCGATGCGGGCCTGGATCGTGTTGTAGCCCGCGCCGCGGGGATCGAGCGAGGTGTCGGTGAACGCCTGGAACCGCAGCAGCTGGTACTCCTTCAGCACCCCGGTGGCGATGGCGATCGCGATGACGGTGACGCCTCCCCCGACCAGGGCGAGCAGCCAGCGGCGTCGGGTGCCCGCCATCGACAGGACGCCGACGACGATCGCCGTCATCACCATCAGCGTGCCGAGGTCGGGCTGGCCCAGGATGAGCAGCGCCGGGACGGCGGCGATGCCGAGCACGGGCAGCAGGTCGGAGTCCTTCATGCCCGCCCGCAGGCCGCCCTCGGTGCGCTCGGCGAGCACGAGCGCCATGCCGCAGACCACGCCGAGCTTGGCGAACTCCGCCGGCTGCAGCGACAGGCCGCCGAGCAGCAGCCACGAGTGCGAGCCGTTGATGGTGGCGCCGACGCCAGGGATGAACACGCACAGCAGCCCGACGATCGAGCCGGTGTAGATGATCGGCGCCCACAGGCGCATCTGGCGGTGGTCGGTGCGGGCGACGAGCCAGCCGAGCACCGAGCCGATCGCGATGTTGACGGCGTGCCGGGCCAGGAACGCGGTGCCGTCGCCGCCGGTGAGGTCCTCGCGGGACTGGGTGGCCGACCACACCAGCAGCGACCCGATGGCGAGCAGCGCCGCCACGGAGCCGAGCAGCCACCAGTCGGTGGTGCCGGCCCACGACCGCAGGCCGCGACGGGCGCGCGGCGGCGCCGTGACGACGGCGCTCATCGCGCCGCTCCGGGGGCCTTGATGGAGCCGTCGGCGGCGAACGTCGGCAGGGCCGCGGGCGCCTTGGCGTCCGGCAGGAGCGCCTTGGACCTGTCGACCTTGCCGTCGGTGATGCCGTAGAGCTTCTCCCAGATCGCGCGGACGGAGTCGCCCGAGCTGCCCGAGCCGGTGCCGCCCTGCTCGATCATCATCACGACGACGTAGTTCTCGTCGTAGGTGGCCACCCAGCCGGTGGTCTGCTTGCCCTGCACCTCCGCGGTGCCGGTCTTGGCGCGGATCTGGACGTCGTCGAGCGGGAAGTCGCCGAACTTCCAGGCGATCGTGCCGCCCGGCTTGGCGGTGCCCTTGAGCGCGGTGTCGATGTACTTCAGCCGCTTCTTGCTGACCGGGACGCGGCCCTCGGCCTTGGGCTCGATCTCGCGGACCTTCGTGCCGTCCTGGCTGACGACGGCCTTGGCGGCGCGGGGCTCCCACAGCGTGCCGCCGTTGGCGAGCGCGCCGTAGGCGGTGGCCAGCTGGATGGGCGTGACCATGGTGTCGCCCTGGCCGATCGCGAAGTTCACGGCGTCGCCGGCCCGGTAGTACCAGCCCTCCGCGCAGAACTCCCTGGCGAACAGCCCGGCGAAGTCGCGCTTGGTCGACTTCTTGGCCTGCTTGCAGTAGTAGTCCTTGTTCTGCTCCCAGTACGACCGACGCCAGGTGCGGTCGGCGATCCGGCCCGACGCCTCACCGGGCAGGTCGATGCCCGTGGTGCTGCCGAAGCCGAACTTCTGGGCCATCGTCACGAGCGGGTCGGCGGCGTCGACGTCGGTGGGGTCGGCGCCGTGCTTGCGGTACTCGCCGTAGGCCACCCGGTAGAAGAAGGTGTTGCACGAGACCTGCAGGGCCTTGTCGAACCCGATCGAGCCGTACGCGCCGGACTCGAAGTTCTTGAACGAGCGGTTGCCCACCTGGAAGCTGCTCGAGCAGTTCAGCCGCGTCGAGGTCTTGTAGCCGTTCTCCAGCGCCCCGGCGGTCATGAACGGCTTGAACGTCGAGCCGGGCGCCAGCTGCGCCTGGGTGGGACGCGACAGCAGCGGCTCCCCTGCCTTGGTGGAGTACAGCCGCTTGAGCTGGGCGGCCGAGATGCCGCCGGCCCAGACGCCGGGGTCGTACGTCGGGTAGCTGGCCGAGGCGATCAGCCGCCCGGTCTTCGGGTCCAGGACGATGGCCGCGCCCGAGGACGCCTCGTAGTCGCGGCCGGTGATCTTGTCGCGGGTGCCGCGAGCCTTGAGGATCGACTTCTCGAGCTCGGACTCCACGACCGACTGCACCTTGGAGTCGATGCTGGTGACGACGGTGTCGCCGGGGGTGGGCGCGGTGGCCTCGCCCTCGCCGATGACCCGTCCGCCGGAGTCCACCTGCTTGCCGGTGGTGCCGGGCACGCCGCGCAGGATCGAGTCGTAGGAGCGCTCGAGGCCCGAGCGGCCGACGAGCGAGGACGCGTTCAGCGTGGTGTCGCGGTCCTTCAGCGCCTGGTCGTACTCGTCCTCGGTGACGCCGCTGACGTAGCCAAGGACGTGCGCGGCGTTGACGCCGTCGGGCCCGGGGTACGAGCGGACGTTGCGTTCCTCGGCCGCGACGGCCGGGAAGTCTTCGGCCCGCTCCTGGATGGACAGCGCGACGTCGTCGGGGACGTCCTGCGCGACCGGCACGGGCTCGTACGGCGAGCCGTTCCAGCACACCGGCGGCTCGGGCGCACCGTCCTCGCCGCAGAGCTTCGTGCGCTGCAGCAGCCCGTCGTAGGAGGTGTCGAGCACCCCGGCCAGGCGGGTGAGCACGGTACGCTGGTCGGCCTCGGGCTGCTGGCTGAGGGCCGAGCGGTCGATCGTCACGACCCACGACAGGCGGTTGGCCGCGAGCACGCGCCCCATGTCGTCGACGACGAGCCCGCGCTGCGGCTGGACGACGACGTCGCGCACCGCGTTGTCGGCGGCCTGCGCCTGGTAGGACTCGCCGCCGACCACCTGGAGGAACCACAGGCGTCCGAGCAGCGTGCAGAACAGCGCGAGCACCAGCACCTGGACGACGAGGAACCGCCCGCTGGTCAGCCGGCTCACCGTGCCCCCACCAGGGTGGGAAGGGCGCGACGACGCGGCTCGAACCGGTCGAGCAGGTGGGTGATCGGGCGCAGGAGCACCAGGCCGACCGCGACGTCGTAGGCCACCGCAACCGGCACCACGAGCAGCACCGCGGCCACCGAGACCCCGGGGTCGCCGAGCACCAGGCCCGACAGCGCGAAGATCGAGGTGCCGACGAAGGCGCAGGCGCCGACGAGCACGGCGGACGCGGGGACGGATCGGCGTGCGTCCTGACGCACCGACCCGGCGAGCCAGCCGACGACGACCAGCGCGAGCGCCCAACGTCCGAGGGTGTGGTCGGCGGGCGGGGCGGCGTCGAGCACGAGACCCGCGACGAGGCCGGTGGCGGCGCCGCTCTCGGGTCCGCGCACCAGGGCGACGGCGACGACGACGAGCAGCACGAGGTCGGGGACGACGCCGGCGAGCGACAGGTGCGGGAACAGCCCGACCTGGAGGGCGACGGCGGCCACCACGAGCAGCGTGACGACGAGCAGGCGGGACACCCTCACGTCAGTCCCCCTGCGCCTCGGTGGTGGTCGTGGCGGCGTTGCCGACCACGACGCCGACGACGTCGAGGGAGGAGAAGTCGACGTACGGCGCCACGGTGATGCTGCGCGTCTGCTGCCGCGGCGAGGACTCGACCTTCTCGACCCGGCCGACGGGCACGCCCGCGACGTAGGGCACGGCGTTCGGCGAGCCCCACGAGACGACGGAGTCGCCGACGGCCGGGGCCACCTGCGCGTCGACGGTGGTCAGCGTGAGACGACCAGCGCCGGCGAGCGAGCCGTCGCCGCGCAGGAAGCCGAGCTCGTTGTCCGAGCCCAGGCGTCCGCCGACGGTGGACCCCTTGTCGACGAGCAGCAGGACGGTGGCGTGCGTGGCGGTGGCCCGGAGCACGCGACCCACGAGCCCGTCGGCGTTGAGCACCGTCATGTCGCGGCGGACGCCGTCGGCGGTGCCCTTGTCGATGGTGGCGGTGCGCGAGAACGACTGCGCGCCGCCCATCCCGACGACGCGGGCCTGCACGGTCTGCAGCCCGCGGTCGGACGCGGACTTCGCGAGCCCGTCGTACTCGGCCAGGCGGTTGCGGTCGACGCCGGCGCGTCCGAGCTGGTCGCGCAGCTCGGCGTTCTCGGCCTCGAGCCGGGCGTTGCGGTCCTCGAGGGTGCCGCGGCCGGTGGCGAGGTCGCGCACCGCGCGGACGGGGGCCAGGACGCCGCTGGCGCCGCCCTCGGCCGGGCCGAGGACGCTGCCGGTGACGCGGCGGACCGGGTCGGAGACGACGCCCGGGCCGAGGCCGGCGTCGAGGCTGAGGACGGCGAGGGCCGCGAGCAGCAGCAGGATCAGGACGCGCGGGGACCGGCGGCCGTCGGGGTCGCGGGAGGGCACGGGCATCGCGTCACCGTCTCGCGTCGGCGGTCAGGACCTGGCGCAGCGCGTCGAACTCCTCGACGCACTTGCCGGCGCCGACGGCGACCGAGTGCAGCGGGTCGTCGGCGACGTGCACGGGCATCTGGGTCTCGTGGCGCAGGCGCTCGTCCAGGCCGCGGAGCAGGGCGCCGCCGCCGGTGAGGACGATGCCGCGGTCCATGATGTCGCCGGCCAGCTCGGGCGGCGTCTTGTCCAGGCAGGCGATCACCGCGTCGACGATGTCGTGGACGGGCTCCTCGAGGGCCTTGCGGACCTCGGCGCTGCCGAGGGTGACGGTGCGGGGCAGGCCGCTGACCATGTCGCGTCCGCGGACCTCGACGTCGGTCTCGTTCAGCAGCGGGAACGCCGAGCCGACGGCGATCTTGACCTCCTCGGCGGTGCGCTCGCCGAGCATGAGGGAGTGCTCCTTCTTGCACCAGGCGGTCACGGCGGCGTCGAGGTCGTCGCCCGCGGTGCGGATCGACAGGCTCGTGACGATGCCGCCGAGCGAGATCACGGCGACCTCGGTGGTGCCGCCGCCGACGTCGACCACCATGTTGCCGGTGGCCTCGTGGACCGGGAGGTCGGCGCCCAGGGCCGCGGCCATGGGCTCCTCGACGATGAACACCTGCCGGGCGCCGGCCTGGTAGCCGGCCTCGGTGACGGCCCGCTGCTCGACCGACGTGATGCCGCTGGGCACGCAGACGACGAGGCGGGGCTTGGCGAAGTAGCGACGGCGGTGCACCTGCTGGATGAACAGGCGCAGCATCTGCTCGGTGGACTCGAAATCGGCGATCACGCCGTCGCGCATGGGCCGGATGGCGGTGATGGCCTCGGGCGTGCGCCCGATCATCCGCTTGGCCTCGGAGCCCACGGCGAGGATCTCGCGTGTCTGGGCGTTGAGCGCGACGACGGACGGCTCGTTGAGCATGACGCCGCGGCCGCGCACGTACACCAGGGTGTTGGCGGTACCGAGGTCGACCGCCATGTCACGTCCGATGACGTGCCGTCCGGGGAAGGAGGACGACATGCAGACACGGTAAGCGGGTGCCGCCGTCCCACCCGGGTCCGACACGCAGCACAATGAGCCAATGACCACCGTGAACGGCGCCCAGGTCCACAAGCTCGTCATCGCGTGCGACGCGGGGATGGGCACCAGCGTCATGCTGGCCAGCGCCCTGCGCGGCGAGTTCGCGGGCACCGACGTGAACGTGGAGCACACCACCGTGACGTCGATCCCGCAGGACGCCGACCTCGTGCTGTGCCACGACTCGATCGCCGAGCGCGCCCGCGGCAACACCCCGGGCGTGCCCGTGGTGGGCTTCCGCGACTTCCTCGGCGACCCGCTCGTCCAGCGCGTCGTCGACGCGATCAAGGACCACCGCGACATCGAGGGCTGACCCGTGGACGTGCCCGCCGGCCTGCTGACCGCCGACGCCGTCCGCCTCGACGTCGAGCTCGCCGACCGCGAGGAGGCGATCCGCTACGCGGGCCGCCTGCTCGTCGAGGTCGGCGCGGTGCCCGACGCGTACGTCGGGTCGATGCTGCAGCGCGAGCGCACCACGACCACCAACCTCGGCCGCGGGTTCGCCATCCCCCACGGCAGCGAGGGCTCGCAGGCGCTGGTGCTGCGCGACGCCCTGTGCGTCGTCCGTCTCGCCCGCCCGGTGCCCTGGGGCGCGTCCGAGGTGGACGTCGCCGTCGGCATCGCCGCCCAGGGCGACGCCCACGCCCCTGCCCTGGGCCGTCTGGCCCGCCTGATCAACGACCCGGCGCAGTCGGCCGCCCTCCGCGCCGAGACCGACCCCGAGGCCGTCGTCCGCCTGCTGGTGGGCTGACGGGCTACGAGGCCAGCGCCTCCTCGGCCGCGGCGCGCGCGGCCAGGGGGTCGGACGCCGCCAGCGCCGCCTCGGCGGCGGACTGGCACTGGGCGAGGGTGTGACGCTCGAGCCGGGCACCGACGGCGGGTGCCGCGGTGCTGGCCGACGACAGCGACGTGACGCCGAGGCCCGTCAGGACGCAGCCGAGCAGCGGGTCGGCCGCGGCCTCGCCGCACACGCCGACGGGCTTGCCCGCCAGCTGTCCGGCGCGGGCCACCTGCGCGACGAGCGCGAGGAGGGCGGGCTGCCAGGGGTCGGTGAGGTCGGCGAGCGTGGGCGCCATCCGGTCGGCGGCCATCGTGTACTGGCTGAGGTCGTTGGTGCCGATCGAGACGAAGTCGAGGTGGGTGAGCAGCCGGTCGGCCAGCAGCGCAGCGGCGGGCACCTCGATCATCGCGCCGGGCACCAGGCCGCGGGCGCGCACGCGCTCGGCGAACCACTTGGCCTCCGCCTCGGTGGCGACCATGGGCGCCATCACCCAGACGGTGCCGGACGACGTCGCGGCGGCCTGGGCGATCGCGTCGAGCTGGCGGTCGAGCATGTCGGGGTCCTTGAGCCCGATGCGCAGGCCGCGGACGCCGAGCGCCGGGTTGGGCTCGTCGGCGATCGTGGCGAACGCGAGCGGCTTGTCCGAGCCGGCGTCGAGCGTGCGGACGACGACCTTGCGCTCCCCCATGGCCTCGAGCACCTCGCCGTAGATCGCGGCCTGCTCGTCGACGGTGGGCTCGCTCTCGCGGTCCAGGAAGCACAGCTCGGTGCGGAACAGCCCGACGCCCTGCACCGGCGTGCCGGACGCCTTGCGCGCCCCGTTGCCGTCCTGGACGTTGGCGAGCACCTCGACGGCGTGACCGTCGGACGTGGCGCCGGGTCCGGTCCAGCCGGCCGCGGCCTCGGCGACGGCGCGGGCGGCGTCGGTGCGCTCCTGCACCATGTCGGCGGGCGGGTCGACGACGACCTCGCCGGTGGAGCCGTCGACGAGCACCGACGAGCCGTCCGCGAGGTCGTCCAGGCCCTGGACGGCGACGACGCAGGCGATGCCGAGCTGGCGGGCGATGATCGCGGTGTGGCTGGTGGCGCCGCCGAGCGAGGTCGCGATCGCGACGATGCGGGCCGGGTCGAGGCCGGCGGTGTCGGCGGGCGCCAGGTCGTCGGCGCACAGCACCGACGGCTCGTCCGGCGTGGGGATGCCGGGCTCGGGCTGCCCGGTGAGCTCGGCGACCACGCGGTCGCGGACGTCGCGCAGGTCGGTGACGCGCTCGGCCATCACGCCGCCGGCGGCCATGAACATGGCGCTGAGCTCCTCGATCGCGCCCGCGGTGGCGGTGGCGGGACCCTGCCCCTCAGCCAGGCGCTTGGAGACGAACGTGGCCAGGCCGCGGTCGCGGGCCAGCGCCGCGGTGGCCATCAGCACCTCCGAGGCCGATCCCGTCGCGCTCTGCCCACGCGCCGACAGCCGGTCGGCGACGGTGGCCGCGGCCTCGGCGAACAGGCGCTCGCCCTCCTCGGTCGACGACGCCGCCGCCTCGTCCGCAGGGACCTCGGGACGCGGCGCGGGACGGACCACCGGGCCGGCACCGATGCCGGGGACGACGGCGGTGCCGCGGAAGACGGTCAGGGACTCGGGCACGGGGTCTCCTCCTCGATCGGACCTGGGACCAGGCCTGGGGTCAGTCTGTGACCCACCTCACCGCGAGGGCTCGGCGAGGGTTGACGATACACCGATTCGGGCGTAAAACAATACTCGATCGTGGGGAAAACCACAGATAGCCACGCAATCGCACAAGCGGGACATGGACGAGGGGAGACGCCGATGTACGCCGCCGAACGCCACGAGCGCCTTGCCGAGCTGCTGCGCGAGGACGGGCGCCTCGCGGTCGCCGACGTCGCGGAGATGTTCGGCGTCTCCGGCGAGACCGTGCGCCGTGACCTCGCCGTGCTCGAGCGGCACGGGATCGCCCGCCGGGTGCACGGCGGCGCCGTGGCCGCCCACGGCCTGCGGGTCGTCGAGCCGGGACTCGGCCAGCGCAACGCGTCGCGCATCGACGCCAAGAACCGGATCGCCGAGGCGGCCCTGGCGTTCCTGCCGCCCGCGCAGGGGAGCATCGCCCTCGACGCCGGCACCACCGTGAGTCAGCTGGCCGACCGCATCCCCACCGACCGCGACCTCACCGTCGTCACCCACGCCGTGCCGATCGCCGCCAAGCTGACCGGCGCGCCCGGCATCGTCCTGCACGTGCTGGGCGGCCGGGTGCGCGGCGTGACGGCCGCCTCCGTCGGGTCGGGCACCGTCGCGGCGATCGAGCGCCTGCAGGTCGACGTCGCCTTCATGGGCACGAACGCGCTGTCGCCGGAGCACGGCCTGAGCACCCCCGACGGCGACGAGGCCGCGGTCAAGACCGCCCTCGTGCGCTGCGCCCGCCACGTCGTCGTGCTCGCCGACTCGGGCAAGCTCGACGTCGACCACCTCTTCCGATTCGCCGCGGTGGAGGACGTCGACGTCCTGGTCACCGACCGGGACGCCGATCCCGCCCACGTACGAGTCTTCGAGGACAAGGGGATCGAGGTCGTGCTCGCATGATCGTCACGCTCACGCCCAACCCGAGCATCGACCGCACGGTCGTGCTGGCCGGGCCCCTCGAGCGCGGGGAGGTGCAGCGCTGCTCCGACACCTTCGACCACCCCGGTGGCAAGGGCGTCAACGTCGCGGGCGTCGTCCACCACGGGGGCGAGCGCGCGCTCGCGGTCCTGCCGGGCGACGACGCCGACCCGTTCGTGGCGCTCCTGCGCGGCACCGGGCTCCCCCACCGCACCGTTCCGGTGGGCGGCACGGTGCGCGTCAACCTCACGGTGAGCGAGCCGTCCGGCGTCACCACCAAGATCAACGCCGCCGGGCCGCTGATCGACGAGGACCTGCGCGCCACCCTCGCCGAGGAGGTGGCCGCGAGCGCGAGCGACGCCCGCTGGGTGGTGCTGTGCGGCTCGCTGCCGCCCGGCGTCCCCGACAGCTGGTACGCCGAGCTCGTCGCCCGGTTGTCCCGGCCCGGTCTGCAGGTGGCCGTCGACACCTCCGGCGCGGCGCTGGCCGCCACCCTCGACACCGACGGCCCGCTGCCGGCCCTGGTCAAGCCCAACGGTGAGGAGCTCGCGTCCGTCGCGGGCGGCGACGCCGAGGAGA
The DNA here is from genome assembly GCF_049059935.1 of Solicola agrisoli. NCBI lineage: Bacteria > Bacillati > Actinomycetota > Actinomycetes > Propionibacteriales > Nocardioidaceae > Solicola > Solicola agrisoli. The sequence goes on from NZ_JBMGQR010000007.1 coordinate 99,703, forward strand.
TCGAGGCCGACCCGCGCGCCGGCGTCGAGGCCGCCCGTCGGCTGCTCGCGCGCGGGGTCGGGCGCGTGCTGCTCACCCAGGGCGGCCACGGAGCCGTCCTGGTCACGCCCGAGGGGGCCTGGCGAGCACCGGTCCCCCGCATCACCCCGATCAGCACCGTGGGTGCGGGCGACTCCGCGCTCGCCGGCTACCTGCTCGGCGACCTGCGGGGGCTGTCCGAGCCCGACCGGCTGGCGCTCGCGGTGGCCTACGGCAGCGCCGCCGCGTCCCTGCCCGGCTCGCAGACCCCGACCCCCCGCGACCTGCCCGAGCGGACCGTCGCGGAGGCCGTCGAGGGTGCGGCGCCGTCCGCCTCCTGATGCAGTACGTTCGTCAGCACCGCACCCGCCGCACACCCTGAGGATGGACCCATGCCGAGCAAGACCGTGACCGTCGGATCCTCGGTCGGGCTGCACGCCCGTCCGGCCGCCCTCATCGCGCAGGCCGCCGCCGCCGGCGCCACCCCGGTGACGCTCGCGACCGCCGGCGGCACCCCCGTCGACGCCGGCTCGGCGCTGATGATCATGACCCTCGGCGCCAAGCAGGGCGACGAGGTCACCGTCGACGGCGCCGACCAGGCCCTCGTCGACTCCGTCGCCGACCTGGTCGCCCAGGACCTCGACGCCTGACCCTCTCCCCTCCCCGGATCGCCGAGTGGCGCAAAATCGGGGTCGACACGCGCGATCCGGCCCGAGTTTGCGCCGCTGGGGTCGGGTTCTGCGCCACTCGGCGCACCGTGGCCGCGACGAGAGGCCCCGACGGTGAGCGGTAACGCCGTCGGGTTCCTCGTCCTGGCGACCGCGCTCGTCGCTGTGGTCGCCCTGTTCGTCGTGCTGTCGCGCCTCCGGAGCGACGACCTCGTCGCCGCACTGCGATCGGGACAAGTGCCAGAAGGCCTCACCTACGTCGAGCTCGACGAGCTCGCCGAGTCGCTCCTGAACCTCCGGGAGAGCGCCTCGGTCATCCTCACGCGCGGCCTCTACCCGAGCGTGGTCCTCGCCGTCGCCGGGGCCCTGGCCGCGATCGCCCTGCGCTCGTGGGCGTACGCCGCCGGCGCCGCGGGGCTCGCCCTGCTGGCCGTCGCACTGTGGTGGGCGTACCGACGACGCACGTCCCGCCTGGACGAGCTGCTGCTCCAGGTGGACGAACGACTCGCCGACCCTCGCGAGGCCTGACCGCGCCCGACCGACGCCGACTGGCGCAAGAATCGACCCGAGTGGCGCAAAGTCGGGCCGGATCGCGCGTGTCGACCCCGAACTTGCGCCACTCGGCGGTCAGGGGCGGAGGGTCAGGCGCTGAGGGCGGGGAACCAGAGGGAGATCTCGCGGGCGGCGGACTCGGGAGAGTCCGAGCCGTGGACGAGGTTCTCGCGGTTGGACAGCGAGAGGTCGCCGCGGATGGAGCCGGGGGCGGCCTTGCGGCCGTCGGTGGCGCCGTTGAGGGCGCGGACGGCCTCGATCGCCTCGTCGCCCTCGAGGACGAGGGCCACGAGCGGGCCGGAGGTGACGAACGCGCGCAGCGGCGGGTAGAAGTCGCGCTCGACGTGCTCGGCGTAGTGGGCGTCGGCCTGGGCGGCGTCGATGGTGCGCTGCTCGAGGGCAACGAGCATCAGGCCCTTGGCCTCGTAGCGGGACAGCAGCTCACCGACCAGACCGCGGCGGACGGCGTCGGGCTTGAGCAGGACCAGGGTGCGTTCGGACATGGCCCGAACCCTATCCGGACCCCTCGGCCTCGGCCGCCCAGCGGGCCCGGTCGGTCTCGATCCGGCGCCCGATCAGGTAGGCGGCGACCCACAGGCCGCCGAACATGGCGCCGACGAAGAACATGGCCGGGACCAGGAAGCCCATGGCGATCGCGCCCACCTGCACCAGGTGGCCGACGACGTAGCCGCCGGGCCGCCGCAGCATCCCGGCCGCGAGGATCGCGACGACGGCCAGCCCGAGCCCGACGGTCAGCGCCACCGGCACGGACACGTCCTCGACGGCGATCATCACGGGGGTCGCGAGCGCGATGACGATCGCCTCGAAGCCCAGCGTGGCGGCGCACAGACGTGCCCTCATCAGGTGTCCTCGGCCTCGGGGTCGCCGTGCAGCCCGAGCATCGCGCGCGCCTCGCCGACCGTCACGACCGATCCGGTGACGAGCACGCCGCCGGTGCCCATGGCATCGGCCTGCGGGTCGCCCTCCTCGGCGAGCTGGACGGCGACGGCGATCGCGTCGGACAGGTGACGGACCAGGTGCACGCGCTCGGAGCCGAAGATGCCCTCGGCGATGTCGGCCAGCTCGGCGGCGGACATCGAGCGGTCCGAGCCGTTCTGGGTGCAGACCACCTGCCCCATCACGGGCTCCATGACGTGGAGGATCTCGTCGACCTCCTTGTCGGCCATGACGGCCACGACGCCCACCAGCGGGCTGAAGGAGAACTCCTCCTGCACCGCGTTCATGGTGGCCTCGGCGCCCGCGGGGTTGTGCGCGGCGTCGAGCAGGACGGTGGGGCTGCGGCGCGCCACCTCGAGACGGCCCGGCGACGTGACGCGGGCGAACGCCTCGCGGACGAGGTCGGAGTCCAGCTCCTCCCCGCCGACGAACGACTCGACGGCCGCGAGCGCGACCGCCGCGTTCTGCGCCTGGTGGGCGCCGTGCAGCGGCAGCAGGATGTCGGAGTGCGTGGTGCCGAGGCCCTGGAGCGTCAGCACCTGCCCGCCCACGGCGACGAGACGGTCGGCGACCCCGAAGTCGACGCCCTCGCGGACGGCGGTGGCCCCGACCTCGGCGATCCGCTGGCCGAGCACCTCGGCCGCCTCGGGGTCCTGCACCGCGAGCACGGCCGCGGCGCCGGGCTTGATGATGCCGGCCTTCTCGCGGGCGATGTCGGTGAGCGTGTCGCCGAGGTAGGCCGCGTGGTCCAGCCCGATCGGGGTGACGACGGCGACGCGTCCGTCGGCGACGTTGGTGGCGTCCCACGTGCCGCCCATGCCCACCTCGACGACGGCGGCGTCGACGGGCGCGTCGGCGAACGCCGCGTACGCCATCGCGACCATCGTCTCGAAGAACGACAGCGGGTGCGGCTGGGAGTCGTCGACGACCCGCGCGTACGCGGCGACGTCGGAGAACGCGTCGACGAACAGCTCCTCGCTCAGCGGCAGCCCGTCCAGGCTGATCCGCTCGGTCATCGACGTCAGGTGCGGGCTGGTGAAGCGACCCGTGCGCAGCCCGAGGGTGCGCAGCAGCGAGTCGACCATCCGGGCGACGGAGGTCTTGCCGTTCGTCCCGGTGACGTGGACGACGGGGTAGGCGGCCTGCGGGTCGCCCATCAGGTGGCACAGGGCGCGGATGCGGTCGAGCGAGGGCTCGAG
>NZ_JBMGQR010000008.1:0-101428 GCF_049059935.1 Solicola agrisoli
CGAACGCCTCCCGGACGGTGCGCAGACCCGCGCGCTCGCCCGCGGCCAGCAGCGCCGACCCCGGCAGGCCGAGCAGCGGCAGCGCCCGGTCGTAGGCGACGACGGCGTCGACGACGGCCTGCGCCTGGCCCTCGTGGTGCACGGCGGTGTTGTAGAGCGCGCCGTGCGGCTTGACGTAGCGCACCGACGTGCCCGCCACCCTCGCCATCGCCTCGAGCGCGCCCAGCTGGTAGAGCACGTCGGCGGTGAGGTCGTCGGGGGCGACGTCGACGAAGCGACGCCCGAAGCCCGCGAGGTCGCGGTAGCCCACCTGGGCGCCGACGACGACGTCGTTCCGGGCCGCGGTCGCGCAGGTGCGACGCAGCGTCAGCGGGTCGCCGGCGTGGAAGCCGCACGCCACGTTGGCGCTGGAGACGATCCGCAGCATCGCGTCGTCGTCGCCCAGCTCCCAGCGGCCGAACGACTCGCCGACGTCGCTGTTCAGGTCCACCCGGCGGCTCACAGCGCCGCCAGCGGCTCGATCGAGCTGTACGCGAGGTACAGCGTGAGGAGCCAGGCGAGGACGCCCGCGGTGAGCAGCCAGACCGGGTACCGGTAGCCGTGCAGCAGGTCGCGCCGGCGCCACGCGATGTACAGCAGGATGCCGAACCCGAGCGGCAGGATGATGCCGTTGAAGGCGCCCGCGAACACGAGCAGCGTCTGGGGCGCCTGCTCGATCACGACGAACACCACCGTGGTCGCGACGATGAACCCGACCGTGAGCAGGTTGCGCACGCGCGGCGCGGTGCGCGACGTCGTCAGGAACGACACCGACGTGTACGACGCGCCGATCACCGAGGTGAGCGCGGCGGCCCACAGGATCAGGCCGAAGACGCGCAGGCCCGCCTCGCCCGCCGCGGCCTGGAAGGCGCTGGCGGCGACGTTGCCCTCGTCGAGGCCCGCACCCCCGGCAATGACGCCGAGGATCGCGAGGAACAGCAGGACGCGCATGATGCCCGTGACCACGATGCCGACCAGCGAGCCCCGGGTGATGTCGCGGACGTTCTCGGGGCCGCTCGTGCCGGAGTCGAGCAGGCGGTGCGCGCCCGCGTAGGTGATGTAGCCACCGACGGTGCCACCGATGATCGTGGTGACGGCGAGGACGTCGAACTCGCGCGGGGCGACGACGTTGACGAGCGCCTCGCCCACGGGCGGGCCGGACGTGACCGCGACGATCGCCGTCGCGACGATCATCACCACGCCGAGCACCAGGACGACGCGGTCCAGCGCGATGCCGGCGCGCTTGCTCAGGAAGATCCCGATCGCCACCAGTGCCGACAGCGCGCCGCCGATGCGCGGCTCGAGGCCGAGCAGGGCGTCCAGGCCCAGGCCGCTGCCCGCGACGTTGCCGATGTTGAACACGAACCCGCCGACGAGGACGAGCGCGGTCAGCACCCATCCGGCGCCCGGCAGCGCGTCGTTCGCGAGCTCGTGCGCGCGGCGACCGGCGACGCCGATCACGCGCCAGACGTTCATCTGCACCGCGACGTCCACGACGATCGACAGCACGATCGCGCACGCGAAGGCCGCGCCGAGCTGGAGGGTGAAGGTGGCGGTCTGGGTGATGAAGCCGGGGCCGATGGCGCTGGTGGCCATCAGGAAGATCGCGCCGATCAGCGCGGACCGCTTGCTGGCGGCGGCGACGGCGTCGGAGACCGCGGGCGTGCCCGGGTCGTCCCTGCCGGGTGCGGACGGGGTGCTCATGGGTCTCCTGCGGGTGGTCGGTCGGACGGGACGAGGCCAGTCCAGCGGTGACGTGTGTCACCGTCATGACGTCAACGTAAGGATTGTTGAACAATCCCGCAATACCCCACCGCCGCACTACAGTCCTCGCCATGACCTCTCGGACCGGCCTGGACGCCGCCCTCGCCACGCTCGAGGACGCCCGCCGGCGCCACCGGGCGGTGATGAGCACCTCGGGCGACCGGGCCGCCCGCGCCGTGCGTGACCAGGTCGTCGAGGGAAGGCTCCGCTCGGGCACCCGGCTGCCCGAGGAGCGGCTCGCCGCGGCCATCGGCGTCTCGCGCAACACCCTCCGCGAGGCGCTCAGCCAGCTCGTCGCCGAGCGCATCCTCGTGCGCGAGCCCCACCGCGGCGTCGTGGTCGCCACCCCGTCGGTCGAGGACGTGCGCGACGTCTACCGCGTCCGCCGCATCGTCGAGCCGGCCGCCCTGCGCGAGCCCCCGGCACCGGGCACGGACGTGACCGCACTCGCCCTGGCCGTCGACGAGGGGCGGACGGCCGACGCCGCGGGCGACGTCGACGGCGTGGCCAGCGCGAACCAGCACTTCCACCGCGCCGTCGTGGCGCTCGCGGGCAGCGCCCGGCTCGACGCGCAGATGGACCAGCTGCTGGCCGAGATGCGCCTGTTCTTCCACCAGATGTCCCGGCCCGACCAGTTCCACCGCCCCTACCTGGAGCAGAACTCCGACATCGCCGAGCTCGTGCTGGCCGGCGACCGGGCCGCCGCGGCCGACCTCCTCGAGGGCTACCTGGCCGGCGCCGAGGAGGAGCTGGTCGAGGCCCTGGGCCCGTGACGGCCTGCCCGTGGGCTCGGTCACACCTGACGGCCACGAAGGCTACTGGCTAGTAGCCTCCCTCCCACGCCCGCCGCGGAGCCTCGCGCCGACGGCCCGCGGGTTCGACGCCGAGACGCACCGGAGGACGCAGATGGACCAGATCAGGAAGGCCATCCTGGCCGGGGACACCGCACCGGAGGAGTTCGGGCACCTGCCCGTGCCGGAGTCGTACCGCGGCATCACCGTGCACAAGGACGAGGTCGACCTCTTCGAGGGCCAGGCCACCCGCGACAAGGACCCCCGCAAGAGCCTGCACCTCGACGACGTCCCGGTGCCCGAGCTCGCGCCGGGCGAGGCCCTGGTCGCCGTGATGGCGAGCGCGATCAACTACAACACCGTCTGGACCTCGATCTTCGAGCCCGTGTCGACGTTCTCGTTCCTCGAGCGCTACGGCCGCCTGTCCGACATCACCAAGCGTCACGACCTGCCGTACCACGTGGTGGGCTCCGACCTGGCCGGCGTCGTGCTGCGCGTCGGGTCGGGCGTCAACAAGTGGAAGCCCGGCCAGGAGGTCGTGGCGCACTGCCTCTCGGTGGAGCTCGAGAGCCCCGACGGCCACGACGACACGATGATGGACCCCGAGCAGCGCATCTGGGGCTTCGAGACCAACTTCGGCGGACTGGCCGAGCTGGCGGTCGTCAAGGCCAACCAGCTGATGCCCAAGCCCGACCACCTGACGTGGGAGGAGGCGGCCAGCCCCGGCCTGGTCAACTCGACGGCCTACCGCCAGCTGGTCTCGCGCAACGGCGCCGACATGAAGCAGGGCGACACCGTCCTGATCTGGGGCGCCTCCGGCGGCCTGGGGTCCTACGCCACGCAGTTCGCCCTCAACGGCGGCGCGACCCCGGTCTGCGTCGTCTCCTCGCCCGAGAAGGCCGAGATCGTCCGCTCGATGGGCGCCGAGCTGGTCATCGACCGCTCCGCCGAGGGCTACTCGTTCTGGAAGGACGAGCACACCCAGGACCCGCGGGAGTGGAAGCGTCTCGGGGCCAAGATCCGCGAGCTCACCGGCGGCGACGACCCCGACATCGTCTTCGAGCACCCCGGCCGCGAGACGTTCGGCGCCAGCGTCTTCGTCGCGCGCAAGGGCGGCACGATCGTCACCTGCGCGTCGACGTCCGGCTACATGCACGAGTACGACAACCGCTACCTGTGGATGAACCTCAAGAAGATCCTCAGCTCGCACTTCGCCAACTACCGCGAGGCCTGGGAGGCCAACCGCCTGGTCGACATGGGCAAGATCCACCCGACGGTCTCGCGGGTCTACCCCCTCGACCAGACCGGTCAGGCGGCGCTCGACGTCCACCACAACCTGCACCAGGGCAAGGTCGGCGTGCTGTGCCTGTCGCCCGAGGAGGGCCTCGGCGTGCGCGACCCCGAGAAGCGCGCCCTGCACGAGGACGCGATCAACCGCTTCCGCGGCGTCTGAGGCCTGGCGTGCGCGCCCGGAGAGCCCCGCGACGGGCCGTCGAGGGTCGCCGGGCGCACACGCCGACCCGCTAGTCTGGGAACACCCACCGACCCCTCCGCGATCTCGAGGCTGATGCATGTCTGACCACCACCAGGGACTCTCGATCTTCGACTCGACCGAGCAGATCCCGGTCAAGGGCGGCAGCTCGCAGGCGCCTGGATTCCCCGTGGTCCGGCGCGGCGGCTACGACCCCGCCGCCGTCGACGCGTTCAGGCGCAGCGCCGAGTCCGACGTGCAGCAGGCCCGGGCCGAGGCGCACCGCGTCCACACCCGCGTGCAGGAGCTCGAGCGCCAGGTCGCCAAGCTCCGCCAGGACCTCACCGAGCGCGACCAGCCCAGCTACGCCGGCCTCGGTGGGCGGGCCGCGGAGCTGCTGGGCCTGGCCGAGCAGCAGGCCGACGAGGTCGTCTCCCGCGCCCAGGACCAGGCCGAGGAGGAGCGCCGTCTGGCCGAGACCGACGCCGCGACGCTCCGCGCCAACGCCGCCAAGGAGGCCGACGACGTCCGGTCGGTGCAGCTGCGCGAGGTCGAGGACCAGCGCGACCGTCTCCTCGCCGACGCCGAGCGCGAGCGCGCCCTGGCTGTCGCCGAGGCCGAGGACGTGCGTGCCCGCGCCGCCCGCGAGGCCGAGCAGGTGACGCTCGCCGCCGCGTCCGAGGCCACCAGCACCCGCACCTCGGCCGTCCGCGAGGCCGAGAAGATCCGTGCCGCCGCCGACCGCGAGGTCACCGAGGCCCGCCGCGTCCTGGCACTGGAGAAGGAGCGGCTCACCCGTGAGGCGGCCGACGCCCACGCCGCCGCCGCCGACCAGACCGCCAAGATCGTCGCCGACGCCGAGTCGCGCGCCGGCGCGGCCGAGAGCCGGGCCGCCGAGGCCATCGCCGAGGCCACCAAGCACCGCGACCAGAGCCGCGCGGAGTCCGAGCGCGTCGTGTCGCGCGCCCGCCGCGAGGCCGAGCAGATCATCGCCAGCGCCCGCAGCCAGGCCGAGCAGTCGGTCGCGCAGCGCCGCGCCGACGCCGAGCGCCAGGTCGCCAAGGCCAAGGCCGAGCTCGACCATCTCCAGGCGCGGCGTGACGGCATCGTCGGCCAGCTGGCCCAGCTGCGCGACATCGTCGCCTCCTTCGCCGGGGCCGACCTGCAGCCCACGACGCCGGCCGACGAGACCCCGTCGAGCGCGCTGTCCGAGCCCACGCCGAGCGGCCCCGTCGCCCGCGAGGACGTCGACGTCACGGCTGAGCAGCCGCTGCCCGGCACCGGCGGTGACGACGCGACGAGCGAGCCGTCCGACGCCTCGGACATCGAGGTCACCGAGCAGATCGAGCTGCCCGGCACCGGGAGCACCGCCGCCGACCAGACCACCGAGCTGCAGCCGGTGGGCGAGGACCGCGCCCGTCGCGGCGCCAAGCGTCCGGCCGGCAAGCCCGCCAAGCGCGCCCCGCTCGGGGGCGGCAACGCCACCGCCGCCGACCTCGCCGGCGACGACTCCCCCACCACGAAGTAGGCGGGCGGTGACCCGCGCCCCCGGCGCGGGCACCGACCGCGACACCCTCCACGCCGACTGCTCGAGCTGCCTCGGCCTGTGCTGCGTGGCCCTGCCGTTCGCCCGGTCGGTGGACTTCGCGATCGACAAGGCGTCCGGTGAGCCCTGCCGCAACCTCGACGAGCACCTCGGCTGCGGCATCCACGACCGGCTGCGCGAGTCGGGGTTCCGCGGCTGCACCGTCTACGACTGCCTGGGTGCCGGCCAGAAGGTGACCCAGGTGGTGCTGGCGGGCCAGGACTGGCGGTCCTCCCCCGACACGGCGTCCCGGATGTTCGCGGTGTTCGGCGTCGTCCGGCAGCTGCACGAGCTGCTCTGGCTGCTGGCCGACGCACGCGGCCGCGACCTCCCGGCCGACCTGCACGCAGACCTGCGCCACGCCGACGACGCGATCGAGGCGCTCACCCGCGCCGACGCGGACGTCGTGCTCGCCGCCGACCTCGACGCCTGGCACCGCGACGTGGACGTGCTCCTCGCCCGCACCAGCCGGTCCGTCCGCGGTGACGACGGCGCCGACCACCGCCGGGCCGACCTCCTGGGGGCGAGGCTGCGGGGTGCCGACCTGCGTGACGCCGACCTGCGGGGCGCGCTGCTCATCGCCGCCGACCTGCGCGGCGCCGACCTGCGGCGGGCCGACCTCGTCGGCGCCGACCTCCGCGACACCGACCTGCGGGCCGCCGACCTCACCGACGCCCTGTTCCTCACCCAGCCGCAGCTGATCGCCGCCCGCGGCGACGCCTCCACCCGGCTGCCGGGGTGGCTGAGCACCCCGTCCCACTGGCCCACCTGACCCCGCACCCCGTGGTCGAGATACGGCTTGCGCACCACCGACGGCGCTCCGGTGGTGCAGAAGCCGTATCTCGGCGACTCGGGGCGGGTCAGTCGCGGGGCTCGAAGGCCGCGACGGTGCGATCGGCGTAGGCCGAGGAGTCCGCCTTCTCCATGGGGCCGTCCCAGGTGGTGGGGAGCGGGGTCGCGACGCCCGGCACCAGTCGCTGGACGACCTCGTCGAGCACGCGCTCGCTGTCGCCCACCCACAGGTGCTTGGCGCCGTCGACGGCCACCACCTCGGCCTGCGGCACCCGCGCGAACCGCTCGCGGGCCTCGGCGGGACGCAGGTAGTCGTCGAGCTCGGGCACCAGCGCGGTGAGGGGCTTGCCCGACCCGGCCCAGGCGTCGAGGTCGGCGTCGGTGCTGTAGCGCAGCGGCGGCGACAGCAGCACCGCACCGTGGACGACGGGGTCGAGACCGTACCGCAGGGCGAGGTCCGTCCCGAACGACCAGCCGACGAGCCACGGGTCGGGCAGGTCCTCGAAGTCGGCGTGCTCGATGGCGGCGGCCACGTCGAAGCGCTCGTCGCCGGCCTCGTCGAACGTGCCCTGGCTCGTGCCCTGGACGCTGGACGTGCCCCGCGTGTTGAAGCGCAGGACGGCGAGCCCGGCGAGCGCGGGCAGGCGGTAGGAGGCCTTGCGGAACAGGTGGCTGTCCATCATCCCGCCGTGGGTGGGCAGCGGGTGCAGGCAGATCATCGTGGCGACCGGGTCGCGGTCCAGCGGCACGGCGATCTCGCCGACGAGGTCGAGCCCGTCGGCCGTGTGCAGCGTCAACGGCTCCCGCCGGGCGGGCAGGATCGAGTTTCCGCGGATGACCTGGGCGTCCGTCACGGAGCCAGCGTAGAGGCGCTCACCCGAGGCGTTGCCAGCAGGCGCGGTGCCAGTGCCGGCGCTCGTCGAGGGCCGAGTCGCTGAGCAGGGCCTTCTCGACCGGCCACACCACGACGTGCGGCGTGGACGGGCCGATGGCCTGGCTGCACCCGGGGCAGCGGTACTGCTTGGACGACGCCGCGCCGGTGACGCTGCGCACGACCCACTCGGCCCCCGAGCGCCGCTCCACCTGCTGGTGGCCGCCGAGCCAGCTGCCGGAGCCGGCCTCGGCCGCACGCTCCGCGCGGTGCTGCTGGCGCGCCTGTCGTCGTCCCGCCCGGCTCGCCATGGGTCCAGCGTAGGTCGTGCCTCAGGCCGGCGTGTGGTCGCGGAAGCCGCGGCCGGTCTTGCGTCCGAGGTACCCGGCGGTGACGAGGTGCTCGAGCAGCGGCGCGGGCGCCCAGCCCGGCTCGCGGAACTCCGAGAACAGCGTGCGCTGGATCGCCAGCGACACGTCGTTGCCCACCACGTCGAGCAGCTCGAACGGCCCCATCGGCAGGCGGCACCCCTGCTTCATGGCGACGTCGATGTCGTCGGCCGTCGCGTAGTGCGCCTCGAGCATGCGCACCGCGTCGTTCAGGTACGGGAACAGCAGGGCGTTGACGATGAACCCGGCACGGTCGCCGCACGACACCGCCACCTTGCCGATGGCCGCGCAGAGCGCCTGCGTGGTCTCGGTGACGTCGGGCGTGGTGGCGACCGTCGAGACGACCTCGACCAGCTTCATCACCGGGGCGGGGTTGAAGAAGTGCATGCCGACCACGTCGCCCGGACGGGTGGTGGCGGCGGCGCACTCGATGACCGGCAGCGAGGACGTGGTGGTCGCGAGGATCGCGCCCTGCTTGCAGATCCGGTCCAGGTCGCCGAACAGGTCGAGCTTGACCTGCAGGTCCTCGGCGACCGCCTCGACGACGAGGTCGACGTCGGCCAGGTCCTCGCGGCTCGTCGACCCCGACAGCCGGGCCAGGACGGCGTCGCGACCGGTCTCGTCCAGGCGTCCCTTGGAGACGGCGCGGTCCAGGCTCGCGGTGATGCGGGCGCGCACGGCGTCGAGCTTGTCCTGCGAGCGGCCCACGTAGACGACGTCGTGACCGGCCTTGGCGAACACCTCGACGATGCCCGAGGCCATCGTGCCGGTGCCGACCACGCCGACGGTGCGGACGCCGCGGCGCAGCTGCGGCGCGTCGTCGGCCGAGGGCGTCTCGTCGTCGCCGACGACGGTGGGCGAGCCGGCCTCGTCGTAGGTGTAGAAGCCGCGGCCGCTCTTGCGACCGAGCAGGCCCGCGGTGACCATCTGCTTGAGCACCGGCGCCGGCGCGTGCAGGCGGTCGCGGCCCTGGCGGTACATCGTCTCCAGGATCTCGAACGCGGTGTCCAGGCCGATCAGGTCGAGCAGCGCGAGCGGGCCCATCGGGTAGCCGCAGCCGAAGCGCATGGCGGCGTCGATGTCCTCGCGGGAGGCGTAGCGGCTCTCGTACATGGACGCGGCGTGGTTGAGGTAGCCGAAGAGCAGGGAGTTGGCGATGAAGCCGGCCTTGTCGCCGGCCACCACGGGGTTCTTGCCCAGGTCACGGGCGAACGCGACGACGTCGTCGACGACGTCCGGCGCGCTGACGACGGTGCGCACCACCTCGGCGAACTGCTGCACGGGGGCGGGGTTGAAGAAGTGCAGGCCCACCACGCGCGACGGGTGCGCGGTGGCGGCCGAGATCTCGGTGACCGAGAGCGAGGAGGTGTTGGTGGCGAGGACGGCGTCGGCGGCCACCAGTGCGTCCAGCTCGGCGAAGAGGCCGCGCTTGAGGTCGAGGCTCTCCCCGACGGCCTCGACGACCAGCCCCGCGGGCGCGACGGCGGCGAGGTCGGTGGTGAAGGTGATCCGGCCGAGCAGCTCCTTCTGGGCCACCTCGTCGAGCTTGCCGCCGGCCACCGCGCGGGCCACGGAGTGCTCGACGGACTCGCGGCCGCGCTCGAGCGACGCGTCGTCGCGCTCGACGGCCACCACGTCGACGCCGTGCCGCGCCACGACCTCGGCGATGCCGGCACCCATGGTGCCCAGCCCGACCACTCCGACCGTCGTGAACTCTCGCGCCATGGACCGTGCCCTTCGTCGGTGCTGCAGGTGGTGACCCCCGCCGGTTACCGACGGGTAGCCACCCGGTGTCGGCAGTGTGCCACGTCGACCCGCCGACCGGCCGTGAGTCCGGTCACGTCACCGCGCGCTCACTATGCTGAGGCCATGAGCTCTCGTCACTCCGCGCCTCGGGGCCGCGGCCGCATCGTCGCCGTCGGCGCCGTGGTCGTGGTCGTGGTCCTCGTCGTCGTGGGCGCCGTCCTGCTGAACCGCGGGGGTGACGACACACCGGCCTCGTCCGGTGGCGGGTCCACCGCCACGCCGAGCACGAGCGCCCCCACCACGGCCACCCCGACGCCGTCGGCCGCGACGACCGTGCCCGACGAGCCCGACGTGACGCAGCCCACCGAGACCGCCGGACCGGGCGACGACGGCGCCAGCACCGGCACCGAGGACCCCGCCCTGGCCAAGATGGCCGGCACGTGGAAGACCGAGGACAACTTCTGGGTGCTGCGCCTCACCGCGCAGGGCACCTTCGAGGAGGACTTCGACGGCGTCGAGAACACCCGCTCGGGCGACTACGTCCTCAAGGGCACGAAGTTCACCCTCAAGGGCGGCGACGGCAACGACAACAGCGGCGTGCTGCGCGGCTCGGACAAGCTGGTCTTCGACGACCAGGTGCTCGTCAAGCAGTAGGCCCCTCGGCCGTCCGGCGCGCCCGTGAGAGGGTTGCGGCGTGCGTCTCGTCATCGCCCGCTGCCAGGTCGACTACGCCGGCCGGCTCACCGCCCACCTGCCCCTGGCGACGCGTCTGGTGCTGGTCAAGTCCGACGGATCGGTGTCGATCCACAGCGACGACCGCGCCTACAAGCCGCTGAACTGGATGAGCCCGCCGGCCACGCTGCGTGAGGGCGTCGGCGACGACGGCCGCACCGTGTGGACCGTGTCGGCGCACAAGACCGACGACACGCTGCGGATCACCATCGAGGAGATCCTGCACGACTCCCAGCACGACCTCGGCGTCGATCCCGGGCTGCAGAAGGACGGCGTCGAGAAGCACCTGCAGGCCCTGCTGGCCGACCACCCGGTCGCCCTGGGTGCCGGCATGAGCCTGGTGCGGCGTGAGTTCATGACCGCCATCGGCCCCGTCGACCTGCTCTGCAAGGACGCGGGCGGCGCGTCCGTCGCCGTCGAGATCAAGCGCCGCGGCGACATCGACGGCGTCGAGCAGCTCACCCGGTACCTCGAGCTGATGAACCGCGACCCCCTGCTCGCCCCGGTCCGCGGCATCTTCGCCGCGCAGGAGATCAAGCCCCAGGCCCGCACCCTCGCCAAGGACCGCGGCATCGACTGCGTCACCGTCGACTACGACGCCCTCCGCGGCGTCGACGACCCCTCCCTCCGCCTGTTCTAGGACCAGCAGACAGGCAAACAGCCCCAGCCACGGAGCCGATCCGTGGGTTCGGCGGTGCCCGTCCGCCCCGCGGCACCGCCCGCAGGTGCACGACCTCCGCGCGGACGGGTGCTGACGAACCGACGGATCGGCGCCGTCGCGCGAGCACCTCGGACCACCGCCCGCTGCCGCGCAGCGTCACCACCGGTCTGAACCGACGGACGGGTGGTGCGGAAACGACGGACGGGTGGTGCGGAAACGACGGATGGCGGAAGGATGGGGCCGTGCCCACCCTCCACGCCGTGCGCGGCGACATCACGACCCTCGACGTTGACGTCGTCGTGAACGCGGCCAACAGCGGCCTGCTGGGAGGCGGGGGCGTCGACGGCGCGATCCACCGGGCGGGCGGACCGGCGATCCTGGCCGAGTGCCGCGAGCTGCGCGCCACCACCTGGCCCGACGGCCTGCCCACCGGCGAGGCCGTGGCCACCACCGCCGGCGACCTCCCCGCCCGCTGGGTGGTGCACACCGTCGGACCGGTGTGGAGCCGCTCGAGCGACCTCTCGGGCCGCCTGCGCTCCTGCTACACGCGCAGCCTGGAGGTCGCCGACGGGCTCGGCGCCGCGTCGGTCGCCTTCCCGTTGATCTCCGCGGGCGTCTACGGCTGGCCGCTCGACGACGCCGTCGAGCAGGCCGTGACGGCGATCGAGGCCTCGGGATCGGCCGCCGACGTCACCCTGGTGGCGTTCTCGGACCCGATCCTCGACCTGATGACGGCCCGGCTGGCGTGAGCGACGCCGCGCGCCGGGCGCTCGCCGACGACCTCCGCGACGTGTGGGCGCCGCGGGCCGGCACCGGGCCCGTCACCGTGCTCGACGTCGGCGACGGGTCCGACGGCCTGCTGCTGGCCGGCGACGGTCACCAGGTGACGGTGCTCGCCCGCTCCCCCGACGACGTCCGGGGCCGCGTCGACCAGGCCCGCCTCGGCCACCGCTGCACCGTGGTCACCGAGCTCGCGCCGTCCGTCGCCTGGATCGACGTCGCCGTCGCCCACGACACCCCGCTGACCCACGACGCGGTCGCCGACCTGGCGTCGCGGGTGCGCCCCGGGGGGTTCGTGTCGCTCGCGGGCCGCGATCGCCCGACGGCGGACGACGCGGAGCGGTGGCTCGCCGACGCCGGCCTGCGCGTCGTCGTCCGCCGCGACGACCGGCTGTGGCACGTGCTCGCCGTGACCGGCCGCTGATCCCGCGGAGGCTCAGCCCAGGGCGGCGACGTGGGAGGCGACCTCGTCGGCGCAGCCCCACGACAGCGTGACGCCCGCGCCGCCGTGGCCGTAGCAGTGGACGACGGGGCTGGCGCCGTCGCGCACCTGGGTCTCGAGGCGCACCGACGGCCGCGACGGGCGCCACCCGACGCGGTGCCCCAGCACGGGTGTGTCGGCGATCTGGGGGACGATCCGGGCGGCCCGGGCGAGGATGTCGCGGGCGGTCTGGGGATCGGGGTCGGCACGCCAGTCGTCGGGCTCCTGCGTGCCGCCGACGACGACGTCCTCGCTGCGGGGCACGACGTAGGTGAGCGCGGATCCGGACGCGGCGGCGAGCCAGACGTCCTCGACGCCGCACGGCGCCACGCGCACGACCTGGCCGCGCACCGGGTGCACCGAGGCGTCGGACGCCAGCAGGCGGTTGCCCATCCCCGAGGCGTTGACGACGACGTCGCCGCCTGCGGGCAGGGCCGGGAGCGCCGTGCGCGACAGCGTGCCGCCCGCAGCCTCGAGCCGCTCGACCAGCCATGGCAGGTAGTGCCGCATCTCGACCACGGGGGCGGTGAACGTCCATGCCCCTGACCAGCCCTGGGGCGCGGAGTCGTCGCGCGTCAGGTCGGGGACGGCGCCGGCCCACCACGGCTCCGCCGGGCGACCGTCGAACAGCTCGTGGGAGCGCCGCATCCGCACGAACGGCAGCTCACCGGCCAGCTCGCCGAGCACCTCGTACGTGCGCGCGGACCACGTCGCGACGCGATCCTGCGGCTGCGCCAGGTAGGGGTACCACCAGGCCGCCGCGACGGCCGACACCGTCTCCAGCGGCAGGTCGCGCGCCATGACGTGGACGTCGTGGCCGTCCTCGCACAGGCGCACCGCGCAGGTGAGGCCGACGACGCCCGCGCCGACGACCAGCACCCGCACGGTGGAGCCTCAGGCCCCGGCGACGGCGGGCGCGGTCGGGTCCGTGCTCTCGCCGGCGTCCTCGCGGGCCACCCAGTCCTCGATCGCCTCGAGGTCGTGCTGCGAGCGGGTGACGATGTCGAGCAGGTCGCCCATCTTGGAGACCTCCTCGACCTGCTCCTTGATGAACCACTGCATGAACTGGTCGGACGCGAAGTCGGACTCGTCGCGGGCGATCTTGGTGAGGGCGAAGATCTGCTCGGTGACGCGCTTCTCCTGGTCGAGCGCGAGCTTGACCGGGGCGACGACGTCGGCGAACTCGTTGACGGGCGCCTCGACGCCGGGGATGCGCGCGGGGGCGTCGACGTCGAGCAGGTACTGCACCATCATCATCGCGTGGTCGCGCTCCTCGAGGGCCTGGGCGAAGAACGTGGCGGCCATGCGGGGCATGGTGAGGTCGTCGTAGTAGATCGCGATCGCCAGGTACTGCTGGTGCGCGGCGAACTCGTTGCCGATCTGCTCGTTCAGCTGGGCGACGAACTTCGGGCTGGCCATCGGGTGCTCCTTCGAGGTGGTGAGGTGAGGGATGCCTTACCTGTGCGGTACGGTACCGGCGTGGGTCACAAGGCGGGCAAGCTCCCCAAGAAGAAGTGCTGCGTCGACAAGCCACGCTGCAAGCGCTGCCCGATCCGGATGCTCGCCGAGGGCACGATGCCCGACGGCTACACGGTCAAGAAGCGCAGGCTCGTCAAGGTGAAGAAGGGCGACAAGCGCTCGCAGGTCACGAAGGCGGCCTGAGCCCGCACGGAGGCGTCCCGGTGTGCAGTTGTGACACCGAACCTAGTGCCGCGCGGCCGTTGCTTCCACGAAGGAACGGCTGCCCAAAGCAAGCCGTGCCTGGCCTGGGGTGCCGTCAGTCCAGCTCGTGGGCGGCGCGGATGACGTCGACGATCCGTCCCATGATCTCGGTGAGCCCGAAGTCCTTGGGCGTGAAGACGCCCGCGACCCCCTGCTCGACGAGCCGACGGGCGTCGGAGTCCGGGACGATCCCGCCGACGATCAGCGGCACGTCGTCCAGGCCCGCCTCGCGCATGCCCGCGATGACCTCGGGCACCAGCTCCATGTGCGACCCCGACAGGATCGACAGGCCGACGCAGTGCACGTCCTCGGCCACGGCGGCCGCGACGATCTCGGCCGGGGTGAGCCGGATGCCCTGGTAGACCACCTCGAACCCGGCGTCCCGGGCGCGGACGGCCACCTGCTCGGCGCCGTTGGAGTGCCCGTCGAGGCCGGGCTTGCCGACGAGCAGCCGCAGCCGCGAGCCGATCTGCTCGCCCGTCTGCCGGACGCGGGCACGCACGGCGGTGAGCTCGGCCCCGGCCTCGGCGGTGCCGACGCCGCCCGACACCCCGGTGGGGGCCCGGAACTCGCCGAACACCTCGCGCAGGGTGCCGGCCCACTCCCCCGTCGTCGCGCCCGCGCGCGCGGCCTCCAGGGTGGCGGACATCAGGTTGGTGTCGGTCTTGGCCTCCGAGCGCAGACGGTCCAGGGCGGCCTCGACGGCGCCCTCGTCCCGCTGGGCACGCCAGGCCTCCAGCGCGGCCACGGCGCTCGCCTCGGCCTCGGGGTCGGCGGCCTGGATCGCGGTGTCGGGGTCGGCGGTCAGGGGCGACGGCTCGGTCTCGGTGTACTTGTTCACACCGACGACGGTGATCTCGCCGGACTCGATCCGGGCCCGACGCTCCGAGTGCGACGCCACCAGCGCCGACTTCATGTACCCGGACTCCACGGCGGCGATCGCCCCACCCAGCGCCTGGACGCGGTCGATCTCGGCGGTAGCGCCCTCGACGAGCTCGGCGACCTTGGCCTCGATCACGTGCGAGCCGTCGAAGATGTCGTCGTGCTCGAGCAGGTCGGACTCGAAGGCCAGCACCTGCTGCAGCCGCAGCGACCACTGCTGGTCGAACGGTCGCGGCAGCCCGAGGGCCTCGTTCCAGGCCGGCAGCTGGACGGCGCGGGCGCGGGCGTCCTTGCTCAGCGTCACGCCCAGCATCTCCAGGACGATGCGCTGCACGTTGTTCTCGGGCTGCGCCTCGGTGAGCCCGAGCGAGTTGACCTGCACGCCGTAGCGCAGCCGACGCATCTTGGGGTCCTCGACGCCGTAGCGCTCGTGGGTGATCTGGTCCCACAGGCGCGAGAACGCGCGCATCTTGCACGTCTCCTCGATGAAGCGGACGCCGGAGTTGACGAAGAACGAGATCCGTCCGACGACCCTGCCGAAGTCGGCCTCGTCGACCTGGCCGGAGTCGCGCACGGCGTCCAGGACCGCGATCGCGGTGCACAGGGCGTAGGCGAGCTCCTGGACGGGCGTCGCGCCGGCCTCCTGCAGGTGGTAGCTGCAGATGTTGAGCGGGTTCCACCTCGGGATGGTCGCGACGGTGTACGCGATCATGTCGGTGGTCAGCCGCAGGGAGTGCTCGGGCGGGAAGACGTACGTCCCGCGCGACAGGTACTCCTTGATGATGTCGTTCTGCGTGGTGCCGGTGAGCTGCGCGCAGACCGCCGAGACGTCCTCGCCCGCGGCCTCGGCCTGCTCCTCGGCGGCCACCTGGTAGAGCGCGAGCAGCCACATCGCGGTGGCGTTGATCGTCATCGAGGTGTTCATGCCCGTCAACGGGATGCCCTCGAACAGGCGGCGCATCTCGCCCAGGTCCGGGACGGGCACGCCGACCTTGCCGACCTCGCCGCGGCTCAGGACGTGGTCGGGGTCGTACCCGGTCTGCGTCGGCAGGTCGAAGGCGACCGACAGACCGGTCTGCCCCTTGGCCAGGTTGCGGCGGTACAGCGCGTTGGACCCCGCCGCGGAGCTGTGCCCCGCGTAGGTGCGCATCACCCAGGGGCGGTCGCGGTCGGGCACGGGCGTCGGCTCGGACATGGCGACAGGTTAGACCTAAGTGACCGGTGGGTAACGTACGCGTGAGGCGCGTCACTCCCACCGCCGGCGCACGCCCGTCCTGACAGCACACGGTGGCCCGGTGCACACTGGGCCCATGGTGAGCTTCGGATCGGCCAGTCTCGGCTGGTGGTTCCTCCCCTTCGTCATCTTCGGCGTCCTGGGGGTCCTGATGCTCCTCACCCGCTGGACCTTCTCCCCCGCCAAGCGTGCGCCGGCCCAGCCGCCGCGCTTCGGGCTGCTCGAGACCCTCGCGGAGTACCCCACCGCCGAGAAGGCCGAGGTGACGGCCCACCGGCTGCGCGTCCAGGGGATCAAGGCCTCCACCGGGCACCACGGTGGCAAGCACTACCTGCTCGTGTGGCGCAACCAGTCCGAGCTGGGCAAGGTCGCGCTCGCGCGCATCGACGGGCCCGGCAAGGCCTGAGCGTCCCGTCGCCCTAGGGTGGCTGCATGGTCAACCTGACGCGCATCTACACCCGCACCGGTGACGACGGCACGACGTCGCTCGGCGACATGAGCCGCACCTCCAAGCAGGACACGCGCCTGCTCGCGTACGCCGACGTCGACGAGGCCAACTCGCACCTCGGCCACGCGATCGCGCTCGGCGCCCTCGACGACGACGTGGTGGCGGTGCTCCGACACGTGCAGAACGACCTGTTCGACGTCGGGGCCGACCTGTCGTGCCCGATCGTGGAGAACCCCGAGTTCCCGCCCCTGCGCGTGGAGCCGGACTACGTGGACCGCCTCGAGGGCTGGTGCGACACCTACAACGACCAGCTCGAGAAGCTGCGCTCGTTCATCCTCCCCGGGGGGACGCCGACGGCGGCCGTGCTGCACGTGGCCCGTACCGTCACGCGCCGCGCCGAGCGCTCGTCGTGGGCCGCGGTCGCCGACCACCCCGACACCACCAGCGTCCTGCCGGCCAAGTACCTCAACCGCCTCAGCGACCTGCTGTTCATCCTCGCCCGCTACGCCAACCTCGCCGACGGCGACATCCTCTGGGTCCCCGGCGGCGACCGGTGACGCCCCCGTCCGCGATCTGAAGCCTTGTGGTGCTCACAACCGCTCGATGAGCACCCGAAGGCATCAGATCGCGGACGGGAGAGATGCTCGGTGGTCCTCAGATGACGCGGCTGGAGTCTCGGCCGGGGGGCGCGGACTCGAGCCAGGCCAGCAGGCCGGTGAGGGCGCTGGGGCTGAGGGCGAACTGCACGGGTCCGTCGACGGTCGTGCACTCGACGATGACCGCACCCGCGTGCAGCGAGTAGGCCTCGTTCTGGTCGGGGTCGCGACGGCGCACCACCTCGACGCGTCCGCGCTCGAAGCGTCGGCGCGGGCGGGGCGAGAGCGAGAACACCCTGAACCACTCCAGGTGGGTGTCGTTGAAGCGACCCACGCCGAGCATCCACCCGCGCAGGCCGCCGCCCTCGCGCTCGTTGACGCTGAGGTCGAACGTGGGGTGGTGGCGCGACACCACGCGGCGTCGCACCACCAGCCCGAGGAGGAGCAGCAGGACCACTCCGACGATCACGCCGAACGAGTCGAGCAACCACAGCCAGAACGGCACCGCGCCTCCTCCTCGTCAGGGTCGGCCCCGCTGGTGCGGGGCCCCGGCGGCCGGCCGTCGGGGTGAGCTAGCCGGCCATCTCCACGGCCCGGACCTTGGCCTCGGCGCGGGCGAGGCGCTCCTGCGCCTCGGCCTCGTCCAGACCGTCGGCCTTGGCCTTCTCGACGTCGGCCTTGGCCTGCTCGACGTCGATCTCGTGCGACATCTGTGCATCCTCGGACAGGATCGAGACCCGGTCGTCGGCGATGGAGAGGAAGCCCCCCTCCACCGCCGCGAACCACGTCTCGCCGTCCTCGGTGTCGATCTCCACGACGCCGTCGACGAGCAGCGACAGCACGGGCGCGTGCCCGGGCAGGACGCCGATGTCGCCCTCGACGGTGCGCGCGACGATCGTCTTGGCCTCGCCGGACCACACGGTCCGGTCGGCCGCGACGAGCTCGACGTGCAGGGTGCTGTCAGCCATGCCGGTGCCTCAGGAGTTCTTCTGGATGTCGGCCCACTTCGCGTCGACGTCCTCGAGACCGCCGCACATGAAGAAGGCCTGCTCGGCCACGTGGTCGTAGTCGCCGTCGCAGATCTTGGTGAAGGCGTCGATGGTCTCGTCGAGCGGGACCGTGGAGCCCTCGATGCCGGTGAACTGCTTGGCCACGTACGTGTTCTGCGACAGGAAGCGCTGGATGCGGCGCGCCCGGTTGACGACGACCTTGTCCTCCTCGGACAGCTCGTCGACACCGAGGATCGCGATGATGTCCTGCAGCTCCTTGTTGCGCTGGAGGATCTGCTTGACGCGCGTCGCGGTGTTGTAGTGGTCCGCCGAGATGTACCGGGGGTCCAGGATCCGCGACGTCGAGGTCAGCGGGTCCACAGCCGGGTAGATGCCCATCGAGGCGATCTCACGGTTCAGCTCGGTCGTGGCGTCCAGGTGCGCGAACGTGGTGGCCGGCGCCGGGTCGGTGTAGTCGTCGGCGGGCACGTAGATCGCCTGCATCGAGGTGATCGAGTGGCCGCGCGTCGAGGTGATCCGCTCCTGCAGCGTGCCCATCTCGTCGGCCAGCGTGGGCTGGTAGCCCACCGCGGACGGCATGCGGCCGAGCAGCGTGGAGACCTCGGAGCCCGCCTGGGTGAACCGGAAGATGTTGTCGATGAACAGCAGCACGTCCTGGTTCTGGACGTCGCGGAAGTACTCGGCCATGGTCAGGGCCGAGAGGGCGACGCGCAGGCGCGCGCCCGGCGGCTCATCCATCTGACCGAAGACGAGCGCGGTCTGTCCGAGGACGCCCGACTCCTCCATCTCCTCGATGAGGTCGTTGCCCTCGCGGGTGCGCTCGCCGACACCGGCGAACACCGACACACCACCGTGGTCGCGGGCGACACGGGCGATCATCTCCTGGATGAGCACCGTCTTGCCGACGCCGGCGCCGCCGAACAGGCCGATCTTTCCGCCGAGGACGTAGGGCGTCAGCAGGTCGATGACCTTGATGCCGGTCTGGAACATCTCGGTCTTGGACTCGAGGGTGTCGAACGCCGGCGCCTTGCGGTGGATGCCCCACCGCTCCTCGACCTCGAAGGTCTCGCCCTCCTTGAGGTTCAGCACGTCGCCGGTGGTGTTGAACACCTTGCCGAGCGTGGCGTCGCCGACCGGGACGCTGATCGGGCCGCCGGTGTCGGTGACGGGCGCGCCGCGGACGATGCCGTCGGTGGGCTTCAGCGAGATGGCCTTGACCATGCCGTCGCCGATGTGCTGGGCGACCTCGAGGGTCAGCGTGGCCTTGACGCCACCGACCTCGGTGTCGACGGTCAGCGCGTTGTACATGTCGGGGATGGAATCGACGGGGAACTCGATGTCGAGGACCGGGCCGATGACCCGCGCGACGCGGCCGGTGGCCCCGCCCGCCTGGGTGGTGGACTCTTCGTTGATCGTGGCAGTCATCTCTCTCACTCACTCCCCGCAGTCGCGTCGGCGAGCGCGCTCGCGCCACCGACGATCTCGCTGATCTCCTGGGTGATGCCGGCCTGGCGGGCCTGGTTGGCGATTCGTGTGTACTTCTGGATGAGGTCCTCGGCGTTGTCCGTCGCGGACTTCATCGCCCGCTGGCGGGCGGCGAGCTCGGACGCGGCCGCCTGCAGCAGGCAGAAGTAGATCCGGCTGTTGACGTACTGCGGGAGCAGCGCGTCGAGGACCTCCGACGGCGACGGCTCGAACTCGTACAGCGGCAGGACCTCGCCCTCGTCGGGCTTCTCCTCCCCCTCGACGACCTCGAGCGGCAGCAGCCGGATGACGTCCGGCGTCTGCACCAGCATGGACTTGAAGCGGGTGAAGACGATGTGCAGCTCGTCGACCGCCCGCTCGGGGTGCTCGGCCTCGGAGTCCTCGGCGTCGGTGTTGAACGACGCGACGAGGGTGTTGCCGATCTCGCGGGCGTTCTCGTAGGCCGGCTTGTCCGAGAAGCCGGTCCACGACTCGATCAGCGGGCGCTGGCGGAAGTTGTAGTACTGCAGCGCCTTGCGGCCGGTGACGTAGAGGTCGACCTCCTTGCCCTCGCCGCGGAGCTTCTCGTTGAGGCGCTCGGCCTCCTTCAGCACCGCGGACGAGTAGGCCCCCGCCAGGCCGCGGTCACTGGTGACGACCAGGACCGCGGCACGCTTGGGGTTCTCGGCCTCGGTGGTCAGCGGGTGGTCGACGTTGGAGAACGTCGCCACCGCCGACACCGCGCGCGTCAGCTCACGGGCGTACGGCGCTGCCGCCGTGGCCTGCTGCTGCGCCTTGATGATCCGGGACGCAGCGATGAGCTCCATGGCGCGCGTGATCTTCTTGGTCGCCTGAGTCGACCTGATCCGTGCGCGGTACTCGCGGAGCGATGCTGCCATGGGTCAGCCTCGCTTCTGCTTGACGATCTGCTCCTGGTCGACGTCCTCGTCCTCGAGGGCCTCGTGCTCCTCCTTGCCGGCCTTGAGGGACTTGCCCTCGCCGGTCTCGAAGGTGTCGAGGAAGGTGTCGTAGGCGCTGACCAGGGACTCGGCCGTGTCGTCCTCGAACTTGCCCGTCTCGCGGATCGTGTCGAGGATGCCGCCCTCGGAGCGCTTCAGGTAGTCCAGGAACTCGGTCTCGAAGCGGCTGACGTCCTCCACCGGGACGACGTCGAGGCGGCCGGTGGTGCCGAGCCACAGCGAGGCGACCTGGTTCTCGACCGGGAACGGCGCGTACTGCCCCTGCTTGAACAGCTCCATCAGACGCTGGCCGCGGGCCAGCTGCTGACGCGACGCGGCGTCGAGGTCGGAGGCGAACATCGCGAACGCCTCCATCGCGCGGAACTGAGCGAGGTCGACCTTGAGCGAGCCGGTGACCTTCTTCATCGACTTCTGCATCGCGGCACCGCCGACGCGCGACACCGAGATGCCGACGTCGACCGCCGGACGCTGGTTGGCGTTGAACAGGTCGGACTGCAGGAAGATCTGGCCGTCGGTGATCGAGATGACGTTGGTCGGGATGAACGCCGACACGTCGTTGGCCTTGGTCTCGATGATCGGCAGGCCGGTCATCGAGCCGTGGCCGAGCTCGTCGGAGAGCTTGGCGCAGCGCTCGAGCAGGCGGCTGTGCAGGTAGAACACGTCGCCCGGGTAGGCCTCGCGGCCCGGCGGGCGGCGCAGCAGCAGCGAGACGGCGCGGTAGGCGTCGGCCTGCTTGGACAGGTCGTCGAACACGATGAGGACGTGCTTGCCCTCGTACATCCACTGCTGGCCGATGGCCGAGCCGGTGTAGGGCGCGAGGTACTTGAAGCCGGCCGAGTCCGACGCGGGCGCCGCGACGATGGTCGTGTACTCCAGGGCGCCGGCCTCCTCGAGGGCGCCACGCACCGAGGCGATCGTCGAGCCCTTCTGGCCGATGGCGACGTAGACGCAGCGGACCTGCTTGTCGGTGTCGCCGGACTCCCAGAACTGCTTCTGGTTGATGATCGTGTCGATCGCGATGGCCGTCTTGCCGGTCTGGCGGTCGCCGATGATCAGCTGACGCTGGCCGCGGCCGATGGGCGTCAGGGAGTCGATGGCCTTGAGGCCGGTCATCATCGGCTCGTGCACCGACTTGCGCTCGACCACCGAGGGCGCCTGGAGCTCGAGGGCGCGGCGGCCGCTCGTCTCGATGTCGCCGAGGCCGTCGATGGCGTTGCCGAGCGGGTCGACGACGCGGCCGAGGTAGCCGTCGCCGACGGGGACCGAGAGGACCTCGCCGGTGCGGCGGACCTGCTGGCCCTCCTCGATGCCGGCGAAGTCGCCGAGGACGACGACGCCGATCTCGCGGACGTCGAGGTTCAGGGCGAGGCCCAGCGTGCCGTCCTCGAACTCGAGGAGCTCGTTGGCCATGGCCGACGGCAGTCCCTCGACCCGGGCGATGCCGTCGCCGGCCTCGGAGACGATGCCGACCTCCTCGGTCTTGGTCGCCTCCGGGTTGTAGTCGGACACGAACTTCTGCAGCGCGTCGCGAATCTCGTCCGGACGGATCGTGAGCTCCGCCATGTCAGTGCCTGCCTTCTCTCGTCCTGCGTGTGGAATCAGATGTCGTGGGGGACGCTCAGCCGCCGATGCGGCGCCTGGCGTCCTCGAGCCGTCCGGCGACGGTGCCGTCGATGATCTCGTCACCGATCTCGACCGCGATGCCGCCGAGGACGGTGGGGTCGACGACGGTGTTGACGTGCACGTCTCGACCGTACTGCCGGCCCAGTGCCGCAGCCAGACGCTCCTTCTCCTCCTCGCCCAGCTCGTACGCGGTGCGCACGGTGGCGAGCAGGCGGGAGCGGCGGCCGGCGGCGATGTCGCCGAACTGCGCGACGGCCCGCTCGAAGGAGCCGCCGCGGGCCAGGACGGCCTGGCGCGCGAGCGCGACGGTGCCGGCCGAGGCCTTGCCGTCGAGCAGCGTGCCGACCAGCTGCAGCTTGGGTGCCGCCGGGATGGAGCGGTCGGTGAGCGAGCGGCGCAGCTCGGGGTCACCGGCGACCACCCGTCCGAAGCGGAATAGCTCGTCCTCGAGGTCGTCGAGGTGCCCGGCCTGGTCGGCGCCGACGACGTGCGCCGTGGCGCCCGCCTCCTCCAGCGCGTCGGGCAGGTCGCGCGACGAGCCCCAGCGACCGGTGACGGCCGCCGACAGCACGTCGGCCGCCGCCGAGGACACCTTGTCGCCGAAGACCTGGGCTGCGAGGCCCTGCTTGGCGGCGTCGTCGGTGGACGGGTCGGTGAGGACCCGTCGCAGCGGCGGGGCGCCGTCGAGGGCGCCCGCCACCGCGAACAGCTCGTCACCGAGCGCGGAGCTGTCCGCTCCCCCGTCGACGGCGGCGTCGACGGCGGACAGGACGGTGGCCAGCGAGCCGGCCGAGGCGCCACGCATCAGCGGTCAGCCCCGTTGCGCTGGGGCTGGCTCTCCAGGTCGGCGATGA
Source organism: Solicola agrisoli (assembly GCF_049059935.1). Classification (NCBI taxonomy): domain Bacteria; kingdom Bacillati; phylum Actinomycetota; class Actinomycetes; order Propionibacteriales; family Nocardioidaceae; genus Solicola; species Solicola agrisoli. Next base: position 22,916 of record NZ_JBMGQR010000008.1, read on the forward strand.
AGCGCTCGACGGTGCGACGCTGACGCGCCTCGTCCTCGAGCGACTCGCCGACGATGCGTCCGGCGAGCTCGGTGGCGACGCCGCCGACCTCGGCCCGGAGCTGCTGGACGGCCTGCACGCGCTCGGCCTCGATCTGGGCGTGCGCGGTGGCGGTGATGCGCTCCGCCTCCTCGCGCGCCTGGTCGCGCATCTCCGAGACGATGGTGGCGCCCTGCTCGCGCGCCTCCTCGCGGATGCGCGCGGCCTCGTGCCGCGCCTCGGCCAGCTGCTCGGTGTACTTCTCGAGCGCCGCCTTGGCCTCGGCCTGGGCCTCGGCCGCCTCCTTCATGCCGCCCTCGATGGCCGCCGTGCGATCGGCGTAGGCCTTCTCGAAGGCGGGCACGACGAACTTGCGGATCAGGAAGAACAGGATGCCGAAGACGACGAGTGCGAGGACGACCTCGGACCACTCGACGGCCAGCGGCATCGGCTCCTCTGACGCGAGGACGATCTCATGCATGGGCGTGACCTTCTGGGTTGACGATCAGGGATCTGGTCAGAGCACGAAGGCGAGGGCGATGCCGATGATGGCGAGCGCCTCCGCGAGCGCGAAGCCCAGGATCGCGATGGCCTGCAGGCGGCTCTGCGCCTCGGGCTGACGGGCGACGCCGTTGATGTACGCGGCGAAGATGAGACCGATGCCGACGCCGGGGCCGATGGCGGCCAGGCCGTAGCCGATCATGTTGAGCGAGCCGTCCATTGCGGTTCCTTTCGGTTGGTGTTGCGGTGAAAGTCGTGGTGGGACAGGTGGTGCGGGGTGCCGACCGTCAGTGCTCGTCGGCCAGTGCGCCGCCGATGTACATGGCGGAGAGCAGGGTGAAGACGTAGGCCTGGAGGAACAGGATCAGCACCTCGAGGAAGCTGACCGCGATGCCCAGGACGAACGACAGGACGCCGACGGGGACGTACAGCGGGTTGCCCGCCTCGAAGATCAGGTACTCGGCGCCCACCGCGAACAGGATCAGCAGCAGGTGGCCGGCGAACATGTTGGCGAAGAGTCGAAGCGCCAGCGTGACCGGGCGGACGAGGATGTTGGACGCGAACTCGAGCGGGATGATCAGGACCAGGATCGGCCCCGTGACGCCGCTCGGGAGCGTCTGCAGCTTGAGGTAGCCCAGGGGGCCGTGCTTGGCGATGCCGACGCCGTTGTAGATGACCCAGGTGAGCCCGGCGAGGGCGTAGGCGAAGCTGGCCCGCGAGAACGACGGGAACTGCAGGAACGGGATGATGCCGTAGTAGTTGTTCAGCAGCACGAAGGTGAACAGGCTGAACAGGTACGGCACGAACTTCATGAAGTGCTCGGAGCCGATGGAGTCCCGCGCGATGCCGTTGCGCACGAAGCCGTAGACGTACTCGCCGGCGAACTGCAGCCGCCCGGGCACGATCGCGGACTTGCGGGCCATCGCGTACGTCACGCCGAAGATGATCACGACCGACAGGGTCAGCAGGATCATCGGCTTGGTGACGTCGCCGAAGACGGGGGGCAGCTCGAACGAGCCGGGGCCCGGCGGTGCGAACTCCTCCGACGCGCGGATCGTGGCGCCTGCGACGGTCACTTCATCACCTCGTGGGGGGCACGTCGCCGGGGCGCGGGGGCGCCGGCGGAGGGGTGGGCCGGGGTCAGGGTGTGGCGGGTGGTGCGGGGGGTGCTCAGGCGTTCATCTGCTCGTGCTGGGAGCGGAACACCGTGTAGGTGCCGAGCACCGCTCCGAGGATCACGCCGATGGCCACCAGGAACGAGGTGCCCCACCAGCGGTCGAGTCCGAACCCGATCGCACCGTAGACGAGCACACCGCCGGCGACCCGTCCGAAGGCGGCCCACGGGTCCGTGGAGCGCGAGGGGGGACGGGACTCGGTCATGTCGTTCCGAACCGTAGCAGCAGATCGTCATCGCTCCTCCCCCAGGTCGTAGAGGGGTTCGCGCTGTTTGACCGATGCAACGATCTCGCCGACGGTCCAGGCCAGGGTGGCGACGATCACCGTCACGCCGAGGCTCGTCCGGTCGAGCTGGTCGCCCAGCACCCCGGCCTGCGTGAGCGCGACGAAGGCCAGCAGCAGCGCCGCCACCTTGCCCACGTAGAGGCTCAGGGCGAGCACCAGGACCAGGGACGGCGCGACGCCGCGCGCGGCCCCCAGCACCACCAGGCTGACGGTGAAGAACACGACGACCAGGCCGGCGCCCAGCAGGGAGCCCCACAGGCCGCTCGCGCCCGCCGACAGGGTCGCCACGACGACGCAGACCGCCGACACGACGAGCGTGGGCACCAGCGACGCCACGAGCGTCGGAGCGACCGGGGACCCGCGCCGTGCCACCGGGGTGGCCGGGGGTCCTGCGGTCGTCATCATCGGCGGCCGTCCGTGTCGTCGCGAGGGGTCTCGCGGGCTGGCGTGGTGCGGATCTGGCGCCGTTCGGGGGCGCTTGTGAAAATTAGCACAAAGTCCTTCCGGGGAGCAATCGGCGGGCGACGCTCAGCGCACCGGCGCGCGGCGCCACCGCGGGAGCCAGAACACCACGAACGCGGTGGCCGCGGCCAGCACGCCGAACCCGAGGTAGGCGCGCCAGCCCGCGTACAGGCTCACCACGACGCTGCCGAAGGCCACCAGCGCGGCGATGGCGTACATGACCACGACGGCGCGACGGTGCGAGTGGCCGATCTCGAGCAGCCGGTGGTGCAGGTGCATCTTGTCGGGGCTGAACGGCGAGCGGCCGGCCCGGGTGCGTCTGACCACCGCCAGGAGCAGGTCGAGGAACGGGATCAGCAGGATGGTGAACGGCAGGACGAGCGGCAGCAGGGTGGGCAGCAGGCTCGCCTGCGCGTCCTGGGTGACGCTCGCGGCCGAGAACTGGCCGGTGAGGCTGATGGCCGAGCAGGCGAGGACGAAGCCGAGCAGCATCGACCCGGAGTCGCCGATGAACATCCGCGCCGGGAAGAAGTTGTGCGGCAGGATCCCGACGCACGCCCCCGCGAGCGCCGCGGTGAGGAAGGCCGTCGTCACCGCGCGGGTCTCGCCGCTCTCGACGGCCACCAGGAACGCGTAGAGGAACAACGCGAGCGCCCCGATGGCCACGACGCCCGACGCGAGACCGTCCAGGCCGTCGACGAAGTTCACCGCGTTGGCCGTCAGGACGATGAGGAACACCGAGAACAGCAGCGACTGGACGGGGTCGATGGCGACGTAGTTGCCCGGGAACGGCAGGTAGAGGAACTGCACGCCCATGGCCACGGCGATCACGCCCGCCAGCACCTGCCCGGCGAACTTGCTCAGCGCGTCCAGCTCGAACAGGTCGTCGACGACGCCCACCAGGCAGATCACCGTGCCGCCCACCATGACCGGCAGCGCGTCGCCCAGCACGGTGGCGTACGAGCGCGACAGGAAGGGCAGGTGGTTGGCCACCAGGAACGCCGCGAGCAGGCCGCCCAGCATCGCCACTCCCCCGAAGTACGGGATCGGCACCGCGTGGACGTCGCGCTCGCGCACCCGGGCGGTGGCGCCGTAGCGGATCGCCAGCTCGCGGGCCGCGACGGCGAGGACCCACGTCACCGCCACCGCGACCCCGAAGACCGCGAGATATTCACGCATGGATCAGGTGCTCACGCATGGGTCAGGAGCCGGCCGTCCGGCCGCGACGGTCGCCGCCCGGCTCGTCGAGGCCGGTGTAGTCCTCGTCGTCGTCGTCATCGTCGTCGTCGACCGGGTCGCGCTCGAGCTCGGCGGTCTCGAGGTCGTCGTCCGCCTCGTCGTCGTCGTCGTCGGTGTCGTCGTCGTGCACCCGGACCGGGCCCTCGCCGTCCGGCCCCTCGAGGTCGGGGTGGTAGGCGCGCAGGGTCTCCAGGTCGATGCCGCCGAGCCTCAGCACGCGCGGGGGCTCGCGGGTGACGTCGACGATGGTCGACGCCGGGCCCCCGGACGCGGGGCCGCCGTCGAGGTACACCGCCACCGCCTCGCCGAGCATGGCCTCGGCCAGGTCGACGTCCTCGGCCGGCGGCTGCCCGGTGAGGTTGGCGCTGCTGACGGCCAGCGGCCCGGTCTGCTTGAGCAGCGCGAGCGCGTGCGGGTGGTCGGGCATGCGCACCGCGACCGTCGAGCGGCTGTCGCCGAGGTCCCAGGTCAGGGACGGCTGCTGGCGGCAGACGATCGTCAACGGGCCGGGCCAGAGGTCCTCGACCATCTCGCGCACGTACAGCGGCACGGCGGTCGCGAGCGCGTCCAGGGTGGTCGGCGAGGCGACCAGCACCGGGGGCGGCATGTCGCGCCCGCGCCCCTTGGCCGCCCGCAGGCGGTCGACGGCGGTGGGCTCGAAGGCGTCGGCGGCGAGCCCGTAGACGGTGTCGGTGGGCAGCACCACCAGGTCGCCGCGGGCGAGGGCGTCGCGGGCGGCGTCGACACCGGCGTCGGCGTCGTCCTCGCTGGCCAGGCTGAAGCGTTCACTCACAGCGGCCCATGCTCTCACGCACGCGGCCGGGACCGACCACCGCCGAGCCGGTGCACGGCCCACGGATCGCGCGGGACGGCGACGGCGAGGTGCGGGTCACGTCGAGTCGGCCCAGAAGTGCCCGAACCTCTTGACTTGGAGATTACGGAAGCGTAAAACAAGAGCAATCTCACATCAGTTCCACATAAATCCACAGCATCACGCACCATCGCCTCACCCGGACGACGCACACCGCGCCGGCCGCCTCACCGCCAGCGCCCCGCGCGAACCCCGCGAAGGAACACTCCTCATGTCCCAGCTGCTCCTCCCCGACCTGGTGAGCCTCGACGCCGATCTCGGCGCGGACGCCCAGGCCGTCATCCCCGAGCTCGCCCGTCGGGTGAGCGAGGCCGGCCGCGCCACCGAGGGTGCGTCCCTCGCGGCCGACGCCCTCGCCCGCGAGTCGACGTCGGCCACCGGCCTGCCCGGCGGCATCGCGATCCCCCACTGCCGCTCCGCGTCGGTCACCGAGCCGACGGTGGCCTTCGCCCGGCTGTCGCCCAAGGCCGACTTCGGCGCCCCCGACGGCCCGGCCGACCTGGTCTTCATGATCGCGGCCCCCGAGGGGGGCGGCGCCGAGCACCTGACGCTGCTGTCGTCGCTCGCGCGCTCGCTCGTGCGCCCGGAGTTCACCGCCGCCCTCCGTGCCGCGACAACCCCCGACGAGGTCGTGCGCCTCGTCGAGGAGGCCGTCGCGCCCGCCGAGGCCCCCGCCGCGGCCGCGGCGCCGACCGCGCCCGCCGCGCAGGAGTCGGCCCCGGCCACGCAGCGCCGCATCGTCGCCGTCACCGCCTGCCCCACCGGCATCGCGCACACCTACATGGCGGCCGACTCGCTCGTGCAGGCCGGTGAGCGCGCCGGCGTCGACCTGGTGGTCGAGACGCAGGGCTCGTCGGGCTCCAAGCCGCTCTCCCCCGCCACGATCCAGGCGGCCGACGCGGTCATCTTCGCCACCGACGTGGGCGTGCGCGACAAGGGCCGCTTCGCCGGCAAGCCCGTCATCGAGTCGGGCGTCAAGCGCGCCATCAACGAGCCCGACGTGATGGTCACCGAGGCGCTCGCCGCCGCCGACGACCCCTCGTCGGCCAAAGTCGCCGCCGGCGGTCAGGGCTCGGGCTCCGGCTCGTCGGCCGCCGCCGCGAGCGGTGGCTTCGGCGGCCGCCTCAAGCGCTACCTGCTCACCGGCGTCAGCTACATGATCCCGTTCGTCGCCGCGGGCGGCCTGCTCATCGCGCTCGGCTTCCTGCTGGGCGGCTACGAGATGGCGCTGGCCCCGGCCGCCGGCGACGCCGCCAACCAGGCGACGGCCATCCTCAACGGCAACTCGCTGACCAACCTCCCTGACCCGACGGCGCACGCGCTGTTCGGCAGCGGGTTCCTCACCTACATCGGCGCGATGCTCTTCCTGCTCGGCGCCTGGGCCTTCGGCTTCCTGGTGCCCGCGCTCGCCGGCTACATCGCCTACGCGATCGCCGACCGTCCCGGCATCGCGCCCGGCTTCGTCATGGGCTTCCTGGCCAACCAGATCGGTGCGGGCTTCCTCGGCGGCATCGTCGGCGGACTCCTCGCCGGCGCCGTGGCGCTGTACATCTCCAAGCCGGCGGTCCCCCGCTGGCTGGCCGGCCTGATGCCGGTGGTGATCATCCCGCTCGGCGCGACCCTGATCTCCGGCCTGGTCATGCTGCTCGTCCTCGGCAAGCCGATCGCCAGCATCCAGACCAACCTCACCGACTGGCTCAACGGCCTGTCGGGCTCCTCGGTCCTGATCCTCGGCCTGATCCTCGGCGCGATGATGGCCTTCGACATGGGCGGACCGGTCAACAAGGCGGCCTACGTCTTCGCCACCACCGGTCTCACCGCCTCCGCCATCGCCTCCGGCGACGCCACCCAGCTCAAGATCATGGCCGCCGTGATGGCCGCCGGCATGACGCCGCCGCTCGCGATGGCGCTCTCGACGGTCCTGCGGCCGAAGCTCTACACCGAGGAGGAGCGCGAGAACGGCAAGGCCGCGTGGCTCCTCGGGGCCTCGTTCATCACCGAGGGTGCGATCCCGTTCGCCGCGGCCGACCCGCTGCGGGTCATCCCGGCCAACATGGTCGGCTCGGCGGTCACCGGCGCCATCGTGATGACCACCGGCGTCACGCTCACCGCGCCCCACGGCGGCATCTTCGTGTTCTTCGCGATGGGCAAGGTCGCGTTCTTCCTGCTCGCGATCGTCGTCGGCACGGTCATCAGCGCCCTGGGCGTCACCGCGCTGAAGCAGTTCACGCGCACCAAGGCCGAGGACGCGGTCCTCGCCGACGCCGAGCGCACCCCGGTCGCCGCCTGACGCACCGCACGACGACGGGCCCGTCACGCTCCCCTCGGGGGCGCGGCGGGCCCGCTGTGCGTCTCAGCGCCGGACGGCGGTGGTGAAGCGGGAGCGACCGGCGAGGTCGGGGTGGTCGCGGACGTCGCGCCAGCGTCCCGTCGCCGCGAAGACCTGCGGCACGCTCTGGCCCTGGACGTCGGCGTGCTCGCTGCCGACCTGGCCGCCGGGGCGCAGCAGACGAGCGGCCACGCCCTCGAGCACGTGGGTGGCGTCGAGGCCGTCCTGGCCCGACCACAGCGCGAGGGACGGGTCGTGGTCGCGGACCTCGGCCTCGACGCTCTCCCACGCCTCGAGCGGGATGTAGGGCGGGTTCGCCACGACGACGTCGACGCGGCCGTCGAGGTCGCCGAAGGCGTCGGCCATGTCGCCCAGCCGCAGGTCGACGCCGGAGCCGCGCAGGTTGCGCTCGGCGTACGCGTGCGCGTCGGGGTCGAGCTCGACGGCGTGCACCACGGCGTGCTCGACCTCGTGGGCCAGGGAGGCCGCGATCGCGCCCGACCCCGTGCAGAGGTCGACGACCACCGGCGCCCGCAGGTCGGAGGCCATCAGCAGGTCGATGGCCCACCCGGCCAGCGCCTCGGTCTCGGGTCGGGGCACGAAGACGCCGGGGCCGACCTCGAGCTCGAGGTAGCGGAACGGCGCCGAGCCGGTGAGGTGCTGCAGCGGCTCGCGCTCGGCCCGTCGCGCGACGAGGCCGGCGAAGCGCTCGGCGGCGGCCGGGTCGACCTCGTCGGCGACGGGCTCGAGGCGTCCGCGACCCGTGACGTGGGCCAGCAGCGTCTCGGCGTCGTGACGCGGCGAGGCGACGCCCGCCCGCTCGAGCGTGTCGGCGGCACCGGCGAGCAGCACGCGGCGCGAGGCCGGTGCCTCTGCGCTCACGCGGTGCCCGCCTCGACCGCCGCCAGACGGTGCTCGAGGTCGGCGTCGACGCACGACCCGACGACGGGGCCCAGCGCCCCGTCCATCACGGCGTCGAGGTTGTAGGCCTTGTAGCCGGTGCGGTGGTCCGAGATGCGGTTCTCGGGGTAGTTGTAGGTGCGGATGCGCTCGGAGCGGTCGACGGTGCGCACCTGGGAGCGGCGGGCGTCGGACGCCTCGGCGTCGGCGGCCTCCTGCGCGGCGGTGAGCAGCCGTGCGCGCAGGATGCGCATCGCCTGCTCCTTGTTCTGCAGCTGGCTCTTCTCGTTCTGGCAGCTGGCCACGATGCCCGTGGGCACGTGCGTGATGCGCACGGCGGAGTCGGTGGTGTTGACGCTCTGCCCACCGGGGCCCGACGAGCGGTAGACGTCGATGCGCAGGTCCTTGTCGTGGACCTCGACGTCGACCGACTCGGCCTCGGGCATGACCAGCACACCGGCCGCGGAGGTGTGGATCCGTCCCTGCGACTCGGTGACGGGCACCCGCTGGACGCGGTGGACGCCGCCCTCGAAGCGCAGCTGCGCGTACGGGGCCTCCCCCGGCTCGGGGGTGCCCTTGGCCTTCACCGCGACCGTGACGGACTTGTACCCGCCGAGGTCGGACTCGGTGGCGTCGAGCACCTCGGTGCGCCACGCGTGCTGCTCGGCGAAGCGCAGGTACATGCGGAGCAGGTCGCCGGCGAACAGCGCGGACTCCTCGCCGCCCTCGCCCGCCTTGATCTCGAGCAGGGCGTCCTTGGAGTCGACGGCGTCGCGGGGCACCAGCAGGCGGCGCAGGCGCTCGGTGACCTCGGTCTCGCGGGCGGCCAGCGTGACGGCCTCCTCGGCGAAGGCCTCGTCCTCGCCGGCGAGCTCGCGGGCGGCGGCGAGGTCGCCCTGGACCTGCTGCCAGTCGCGGTAGGTGCGCACGACGGCGGTGAGCTCGGCGTACCGCTGGCCCAGGCGCTTGGCCAGCGCCTGGTCGGTGTGCGTGGCGGGGTCGCCCATGCGCGCCTCGAGATCGCCGTGCTCGGCGATCAGCGTCTCGACTGCCTCGAACACCACACCCTCCTCGACTGCTTGCTGGTCCCGGACGTGCGACGACGCCGGCCCGTCAGGCAAGGCCTGCGGACCGGCGTCGTGGGACTGCTACTTGGCAGCCTTGGCGTAGCGCTTCTCGAAGCGGGCGACGCGGCCGCCGGTGTCGAGGATCTTCTGCTTGCCCGTGTAGAACGGGTGGCAGGCCGAGCAGACGTCCGAGCGGATGGAGCCGCTGGTCGAGGTGCTGCGGGTGGTGAACGTGTTGCCGCAGGTGCAGGTGACCTGGGTGTCCACGTACGTGGGGTGGATGCCGTTCTTCATGCGGGTGTCCTCTCGGTGACGGCCGCTGGGTCGTCCCACCGACGGTGGGCCGTGAACCAGAGCCTCGAACATTCTGCCATCTACGGTGATCACAACGCGAACCCGCCGTCCCCCATTCCCGAGGGCGCTGACCGCTCGCGCCCGGCTGGCAAGGCCGACGAGCGACGCTGGGCGTCGTTTGCCCTGCGAGCGAGGAGAACGCCGCCAGGCGGGATGCGAGCGGTCAGCGGGGAAGGAGGGCCTCGATGTCGCCGGAAATCTTCTCGGGCTTGGTGGTGGAGCCGTAGCGCTTGACGACCTTGCCGTCGGTGTCGACGAGGAACTTGGTGAAGTTCCACTTGATCTTGCCGCCGAGCAGGCCCGACTTCTCGTTGCGCAGCCACGCGAACAGCGGGTGCGCGTCGTCGCCGTTGACGTCGACCTTGGAGAACATCGGGAAGGTGACGTCGTAGGTGGTGGAGCAGAACGTCTTGATCTCCTCCTCGTCACCGGGCTCCTGGTTGCCGAACTGGTCGCTCGGGAAGCCGAGCACGACCAGACCGCGGCCGGCGAAGCGGCGGTACAGCTCCTCCAGGCCCTCGTACTGCGGCGTGAAGCCGCACTGGGAGGCCGTGTTGACGACGAGCAGCACGCTGCCCTTGTAGTCGGCGAGCGCCTGGGGCGTGCCGTCGATGGTGGTGGCCTCGAAGTCGAAGGCGGTGGTCATGCGAGCTCCTCGCGTGGTGTGCGGTCGGTGGCGCGAACGGCGCGCTCACCGGTGGTTCGTCGCCGGACGGGGCCCGGATGGCCGGGCCCGTCCGGGCGACGTCACTCCGTGCCGGCGCCGGTGCCGCCGCTGTGCGGGGTGGTCTTCTGGACCTGCATGAGGAACTCGCCGTTGCTCGACGACTTCTTCAGCCGCTCGATCATCAGCTCGAGCCCCTGCTGGCCCTCGAGCCCGGACAGCACGCGGCGCAGCTTCCACACCACCGCGAGCTCGTCCTTGCCCATGATGAGCTCCTCGCGGCGGGTGCCGGAGCCGACGACGTCGATGGCCGGGAAGATCCGCTTGTCGGCGAACTCGCGACGCAGGCGCAGCTCCATGTTGCCCGTGCCCTTGAACTCCTCGAAGATCACCTCGTCCATCCGCGAGCCGGTCTCGATCAGCGCGGTGGCGAGGATCGTCAGCGAGCCGCCGTCCTCGATGTTGCGGGCCGCGCCGAAGAACTTCTTGGGCGGGTACAGCGCCGCGGAGTCGACGCCGCCGGACAGGATGCGTCCGCTCGCCGGTGCGGAGAGGTTGTAGGCGCGTCCGAGGCGGGTGATGCCGTCGAGCAGCACGACCACGTCGTGACCGAGCTCGACCAGGCGCTTGGCGCGCTCGATGGCGAGCTCGGCGACGGTGGTGTGGTCGCTGGCCGGGCGGTCGAAGGTGGAGGCGATGACCTCGCCCTTGACGGTCCGCTGGAAGTCGGTGACCTCCTCGGGACGCTCGTCGACCAGGACGATCATCAGGTGGCACTCGGGGTTGTTGACCGAGATCGCGTTGGCGATCGCCTGCATGACCATCGTCTTGCCGGCCTTGGGCGGCGAGACGATCAGGCCGCGCTGGCCCTTGCCGATGGGCGAGACGATGTCGATGATCCGGCCGGTGAGCCCGGTCTGCTCGGTCTCGAGGCGCAGGCGCTCCGAGGCGTACAGCGGGGTGAGCTTGGAGAACTCGACGCGCTTCCTCGCCTCGTCGATGCTCATGCCGTTGACCGACTCGATCTTGACGAGCGGGTTGAACTTCTCCTTGCGCTCGCCCTCGCGGGTCTGGCGCACCTGGCCCACGACGGCGTCACCACGACGGAGTCCCCACTTGCGGACCATCGACAGCGACACGTACACGTCGTTGGGGCCGGGCAGGTAGCCGCTCGTGCGCACGAAGGCGTAGTTGTCGAGCACGTCGAGGATGCCCGCCGCGGGGATCAGGACGTCGTCCTCGGTGACGGTGGGCTCGGCGTCGGGCCCGCGGTCGCGGGTGCTGCCGCCGCCGCCCTGGTTGCCACCGCGGTCGCGGTCGCGGTTCCGGTTGCGGTTGCGGTTGCGGTTGCGACGTCGTCCGCCGCCCTCGTCGTCCCAGCCGTCGTCGTTGCCCGCGCGGTTGTCGTTCTGCTTGCCGTCGTTCTGCTTGGCGTCGTTCGACCGGTCCTGGCCACCGCGGTCGTCGTGGCCTCCGCGGTCGTTCTGCTTGTCGTTCTGCCGGCCGTCGTTCTGCCTGGCGTCGTTCTGCCGACCGTCGCCCTGCTTGGCGCCGTTCTGCTTGGCGCCGCCGGACCGGTCCTGGCCGCCGCGGTCGTCGCCCTGCTTGGCGTCGTTCTGCTTCGCGTCGTTCTGCTTGGCGTCGTTCTGCTTGGCGTCGTTCTGCTTCGCGTCGTTCTGCTTGGCGCCGTTCGCGCGCTCCTGGCCGCCGCGCTGGTCGTTCCGCCGGGGCTCGTCGCCCTGCGTGCGGGCCTGGTCGGCCTGCTGCTCGGGAGCCGACTCGCGCGCCTGGTCGTCGCGACGGGCGCCGGCGGCGCGCGTGGCGCGCCGGGCCGGGGCCTGCTCGTCGCCCGCGGGCGGGGCGTCGGTGCCGGGCAGCGTCTGCGCGGCGGTGGTCTCCTGGTCCGGGGCGGAGGCCGTCGGGGCCGAGGTGCCGCCGGACTGGGCCTGCTTGATCGCCTCGATCAGCGCGCCCTTGCGCATCTTGGCGGTGCCGGAGATGCCGAGCTCGCCGGCGATCTGCTGCAGCTCGGCGAGCACCTTGCCGCTGAGGCCGGCGGCGCGTCGCTTCGGCGCGGCGGCGGGCTGCGCCGGGGCGCCGTCGTCGGCGGCGAGGGTGGTCTGTTCTGTCACGTGAGGTCCTTCCCACGTCGGGCGACGATCAGACGTCGCTCCTCTTCGGTGGTGGCGCTCCCGGAATCCGGGTGCGCACGGCCCCGCCTGCATCGGGCAGGCGGGAAGCACTGAGGGTTTCTCTGGCAACGTCGCCGGACCTCGAGGCCCCGCCGATGGGATCGGCCGGGGTGGGGCGCGAGGCACCCGGAGGACCCGGCGATGTTGAGGAGACGGACGGGCTGTGCGCGACCGGGGACCGGTCCAGCGCGTCCGCGGCAAGCCTAGCACCGGCGGTGTCCGCCGTGGCTCACCTGGGCGGATCGGTGCGCGCGGTCAGGTCCGGACGACGTGCGCGCCGCGGGCCGCGACGTCGAGAGGTCGGGCCAGCCACCCGTGGGGCGCGGCGGCGAGGACGGCGTCGGCCTGCCCGGCGTGCGGGGCGAACGCGAGCACGGTGGGACCGGCACCGGAGATCACCGCGGGGATGCCCTGGCGGCGCAGGTGCCCGACGAGGGCGTACGACTCCGGCATCGCGGCGGCGCGGTAGTGCTGGTGCAGGCGGTCGTCGGTGGCTGCGAGCAGGAGCTCGGGGTGGCCCGTCAGGGCCGGGACGACCAGCGCGGTGCGGCCGGCGTTGCGCGCCGCGTCGGCGTGCGGGACCGAGGCCGGCAGCAGGCCGCGGGCGACGCTCGTCTCCACGGGGGTCGGCGGCACCGCCACCACGAGGGGGACGTCCACCGGCACGGCGTGCACGTGGGGACCGTGCTCGTCGGTCCAGGCGAGCGTCAGGCCTCCGTGGAGGGCGGCGGCGACGTTGTCGGGGTGGCCCTCCAGCCGGTCGGCGATGCGCAGGCGGGCGTCGGCGTCGAGCCGGTCGCCCTCGGTGACGAGCGCCGCGGCGAGCACCACTCCCCCGACGATCGCCGCCGAGGACGAGCCGAGGCCGCGTGCGTGCGGCACCTCGTTGCGGCAGCGCAGGCGCAGGCCGGGCGGGCTGACGCCGAGCGCGTCGAACGTGGCCCGCATCGCGGTGACCACGAGGTGGGTCTCGTCGAGCGGGACGGCACCGGCGCCGGCGCCGTCGACGTGCACCTCGAGGCCGCCGCCGTCGAGCACCTCGCCCTCGAGGTCGTCGTGCAGGTCGAGGGCGAGCCCGAGCGAGTCGAACCCCGGGCCGAGGTTGGCCGAGCTCGCCGGCACCCGGACCCGGACGGGCCCGGTGACGAAGGTCCCGCTCATCGCAGGCCGGCCACCTGGGCGGCCTGGTGCACGTCGGCGTCGACCACCTGGTCGACGACCGGCCCGCGGCCGGACAGCGCGGTGGCGGTGTCCTTGAGCCCGTGCCCGGTGACGGTGACGACGACCGTCTGGCCGGGGTCGACGAGGCCGGCCTCGACCGACTGGACCAGCCCGGCGACGCCCGCCGCCGAGGCGGGCTCGACGAACACCCCGTCGCGGGAGGCGAGCAGCGCCTGCGCCTTCATGATCGCCTCGTCGCTCACGGCGTCGATGCGACCGGACGACTCGTCGCGGGCGGCCTCGGCGAGCGTCCAGGACGCGGGGTTGCCGACGCGGATCGCGGTGGCCAGCGTCTCGGGGTCGGGGACCGGGTGCCCGAGGACGAGGGGCGCGGAGCCCTCGGCCTGGAACCCCCACATGCGCGGGGTGGCGGTGGCGTGGCCTGCGGCGACGTACTCGCGGTAGCCGAGCCAGTAGGCCGAGATGTTGCCGGCGTTGCCCACGGGCAGCAGGTGCAGGTCGGGGGCGACGCCGAGCGCGTCGACGATCTCGAACGACGCGGTCTTCTGGCCCTGCAGGCGCACCGGGTTGACCGAGTTGACCAGGGCCACGGGGTACTCGTCGGCCAGGCCGCGGGCGACCTCCAGGCACTGGTCGAAGCCGCCGCGCAGCTGGATGACCTGCGCGCCGTGCATGACGGCCTGGGCCATCTTGCCGGCGGCGATCTTGCCGTGGGGCACGAGCACGACCGGCGTCAGCCCGGCGCGCGCGGCGTAGGCCGTCATCGACGCCGAGGTGTTGCCGGTGGACGCGCAGACGACCGCCTTGGCGCCCTGCTGCACCGCCACCGAGATCGCGACGGTCATGCCGCGGTCCTTGAACGAGCCCGTGGGGTTGTCGCCCTCGACCTTGAGCCAGACGGTGCCGCGCACGAGGTCGGACAGCCAGGCCGAGGCCACGAGCGGGGTGCCGCCCTCGCGGAGGGTGACCACGGGCGTCGCGTCGTCGACCGGCAGCCAGTCGCGGTACTCCTCGATCACGCCGCGCCAGAGCTTGGCTCGGGCCGGTGCCTGCTGGACGTTCACCTTAGGACTCCCCCTCGACCCTCATCACGGACGTGACGTCGTTGACCGTCGGGAGGCGGGTCAGGGCCTCGACGGTGGCGCTCAGGGCGGAGTCCGGAGCCTCGTGGGTGACGATGACCAGCTGCGCGTCGGCGCCGCGGCCCTCCTGGCGCATGGTGCGGATGGAGACGCCGTACTCGGCGAACGCGGTGGCGACCGAGGCGAGCACGCCCGCCTTGTCGTCGACGTCGACCGCGATGTGGTACCGGGTGCGGGTGTCGCCCATCGGCAGGATCGCGGAGTCGGCGTGCACCGACTCGCCCGCGCCGCGGACGTCGACCAGGCGGTTGCGCGCAGCGGTGACGACGTCGCCCAGGACGGCGCTGGCCGTGGGGGCGCCACCGGCGCCGGGCCCGTAGAACATCAGGCGTCCGGCGGACTGGCTCTCGACGAACACCGCGTTGTAGGCCTCGCGGACGCTGGCCAGCGGGTGGTCGAGCGGGATCATCGCCGGGTGCACGCGGGCCGAGACCGCCGAGCCCTCGGGGGTGTCGTGGCGCTCGCAGATCGCCAGCAGCTTGACGACGCAGCCCATCTCGCGGGCCGAGCGGACGTCGGCGGCGGTGACGTCGCTGATGCCCTCGCGGTGCACGTCGGAGATGGTGACGCGGGTGTGGAACGCGAGCGTGGCCAGGATCGCGGCCTTGGACGCGGCGTCGAACCCCTCGACGTCGGCGGTGGGGTCGGCCTCGGCGTACCCGAGCTCCTGCGCGCGGCCGATTGCCTCGTCGAAGCCCTGGCCGGTGGTGGTCATCGCGTCGAGCACGTAGTTCGTGGTGCCGTTGACGATGCCGAGGACCCGGCGCACGCGGTCGCCGGCGAGCGACTCCTGCAGCGGCCGGACGATCGGGATGGCGCCGGCGACGGCGGCCTCGAGGTACAGGTCGCGGTCGGCCTTGGCGGCCGCCTCGAACAGGGTGGCTCCGTCCTCGGCGAGCAGCGTCTTGTTGGCGGTGACCACCGAGGCGCCCGACTCGAGCGCCGCGAGGATCAGCTCGCGCGCGGGCTCGATGCCGCCGATGACCTCGACGACGACGTCGACGTCGCCGCGCGTGACGAGCCCGAGGGCGTCGGTGGTGACCAGCGACGGGTCGAGGTCGACGTCCCGGTGCCGGTCGAGGCGGCGGACGGCCACCCCGACGAGCTCGAGACGGGCGCCGACGCGGCGCGCGAGCTCGTCGGCGTCACCGGTGAGGAGCCGGGCGACCTCGGTCCCGACCACGCCGCACCCGAGCAGCGCGACCCGCAGGGTGCGCGCGCTCATCGTCTCGTCCTGTCGTCCACCGGCACAGGGTATCGGCGCGGTCCGTCGAGCCGGGCAGGGCCTGCCTGCCGTCTCGCGGGCCGAGCACTCAGTCCGGGACCGTCTCGTTGCGTCCCCACATGACGACCCACATGCCGCCGGTCAGCAGACCGAGGCCGAGGAGCAGGAACGGCAGGTCCAGGGTGCCGGCGCCGGTGTTGGGCAGGTTGGGACCGCCCTGCGGGTTGCCGACCGGCGTGACGGGCACGGCCGCGTCCTCACCGAGGGTGTTGGCGCCCACCTGCGCCTGGGCGAGGTTGAGCACGATGCCGGGCTCGTCGGTGGCCGCGGCGCCGCCGGGCACCGGGAGGGCCGCGCCGCCGGCTGCCTTGAGCAACGTCGCCTTGAGCGCGGTCTCGCGGAAGACGCCGTCGGCCGGCGAGTCCTGCACGTTGAGCTGCAGCGACACGACCTGGTCGAGCGCGGCGAGCTGGTCGGTGAGCGGCGCCAGGCTGGTGGTGAGCTGCTTGGCGCCCGCCGAGATGGCCTCGGAGAGCGGGTCGGTGATCAGCTTGAGCGAGCCCGCGGCCTGCGCACCGGTGAGGGTGATGGGCGCGGCGTTGCCGATCGTCACCTCGACGCCGGCCTGGCCGAGCTGCGTGGTGATCTGGTCCAGCGCCTCGTCGAGCGAGTCGCTCAGCAGGGTGGGCAGGTCGGCCAGGGCCTGGGCCAGGATCGGCACGAGGTCGGTGTTGGGCGGCTGGTCGTTGATCGCCTTGCCGGTGGCCTTCTCGACCAGGGCGGCGAGGTCGACGGTGACGGTGCCCTTGCGCAGGTCGATCGCGACACCGTTGCCGGTGGCGGTCGTGGTGATCGAGTCGAGGGTCGTGGCGAGGTCGAAGCCGACCGGACGGACCTTGACGGGCGACTGGCCCTGCAGCCCGGCGAGCGTGGTGCACAGGTCCTTGGCCGGGCCGGCCGGGACCGCGTCGCAGCTGGTGGTCGAGAACTCACCGGTGGCGACGGTGTCGAGGATCGTGCGGAGCAGGTCGCCCAGCGCGGGGACGCCGATGGTGGCCTTGGCGGTGGCGAGGTCGTAGTCGCGGCACTGGGCGGGGTCGCCGAGCGTCGTGCAGGTCTCGGCGAGCTCCTGACCCTTCGTGGCGTCCAGCTGGGCGACGGCGGCGAGCCCCCGCAGCTCGAGGTCGACCTGCAGCTGGTCGGCGAGCTCGTCGGGCACGCCGTTGGTGCTGAACAGCTTCTCCAGGGACAGCTCCAGCGAGGCCGGGTACTCGTCGCTCTTGGCGGTGTTGACCGCGCCGCTGTCGGCGACGGCACCGGACGCCGCCCGCGAGGAGGCGCGGGAGGTGGCCTCGGCGTACTGGTTGGCCGCACCGAGCGTGACGAGCTGGTCGAGCGGGATGGTGAGGCCGCCGGCCTGCGACGGGAGCGCCTGGCCCAGCACGGAGCCGGACAGGTCGTTGGCCGAGACGTCGCGGGCGGTGTCGCCCGAGCGCTCGGCGGTAGCGCCGTCGAGCTTGGCGACGGTGTCGAAGCTGTTGCCGAACGCGCTGCCGGACAGGAACCGCCCCTCGGCGCGGGACGTGTCGCCGGTCGCGGCGGCCGCCATGGGGCCGAACGCCGTGACGGACACGGCGGCCAGGCCCACGACGGTGGAACAGGTCAGGACGGCGCGGCGCACACGCATGCTCGGGTCTCCCTCTCCCCGCACGGTGCCCGATGCGCCATGCGGTGTAACTGCATGTTACGCACGAGTATCCCCGGCGTCGAGAGGGTGGACCTCAAGATTTCGCCGCGGGGAGGGGCGACCTCGTGGTAGTGGACCTCAGATCACGTCGAGCCGCATCAGGTCGTCCTCGGTCTCGCGCCGGACGATGAGGCGCGCCTCGCCGTCGCGCACGGCCACGACCGCGGCGCGGGGCACGTGGTTGTAGGTGCTCGCGAGCGAGCGGCAGTAGGCGCCGGTGCCCGGCACGGCGATCAGGTCGCCGGCCGCGACGTCGCCGGGCAGGTACTCGTCCTTGACCACGATGTCGCCCGACTCGCAGTGCTTGCCCACCACGCGGCTGAGCACGGGGGGCGCGTCGGAGCGGCGGGAGGCCAGCGTGCAGGAGAAGTCGGCGTCGTAGAGCGCGGTGCGGACGTTGTCGCTCATGCCGCCGTCGACGGCGACGTAGCGACGCGAGGCGCCGCCGTCGAGCGCGACGGTCTTGGTGGTGCCCACCTCGTAGAGCGTGAACGTGGACGGCCCGGCGATCGCGCGCCCGGGCTCGATCGACAGGTGGGGCACGTCGACGCCGAGGGACGCGCACTCGCGTCGGACGATGCCGAGGATGCCCTCGGCCAGCACCGCGGGCGTGGAGGGGTCGTCCTGGGTGGTGTAGGCGATGCCGTAGCCGCCGCCGAGGTCCATCTCGGGGCAGACGTGGCCGAGCTCGTCGGCGATCCGGGCGTGCAGCGCGAGGACGCGACGGGCCGCCACCTCGAAGCCCGCGGTGTCGAAGATCTGCGAGCCGATGTGCGAGTGCAGGCCGCGCACCTCCACCTGCGGCGCCGCGTGCAGGCGCCTGACGGCCTCCATCGCGTCGCCACCGGTGATGGAGAAGCCGAACTTCTGGTCCTCGTGCGCGGTGGCGATGTACTCGTGGGTGTGGGCCTCGACGCCGGCCGTGACGCGCACGAGCACGCGGGCAGTCACGCCGAGCTCGGTGGCGACGGCGACGATGCGGTCGATCTCGTCGAAGGAGTCGACGATGATGCGGCCCACCCCGACGTCGAGCGCGCGGGAGATCTCGGCGAGCGACTTGTTGTTGCCGTGCAGGGCGATGCGCGACGGCGGCACCTCGGCACGCAGCGCGACCGCCAGCTCGCCGCCGGTGCACACGTCGATCGACAGCCCCTCCTCGGCGACCCAGCGGGCGGTGGCGACGCAGAGGAACGCCTTGCTCGCGTAGTAGACGTCGACCCCCGCGAACGCGTCGCGGAACGCGCGGGCGCGCTGGCGGAAGTCGTCCTCGTCGACGACGTAGGCGGGCGTGCCGAACTCGTGGGCGATCTTCTCGACCGGCACGCCGGCGACCTCGAGGGACTCCCCCGTCCGCACGACGTGGGCGGGCCACAGCTGCTCGACGAGCGTGTTGGGGTCCGACGGCGGCTGCAGCCAGGCCGGTCCGCGTCCGGACTGCCCGTGCAGGGCGCCGGCCTCGTGGGCGCGCACCCCTACATCCGCTCCGGCGCCGAGACGCCGAGGAGGTCGAGGCCGTTGGCCAGGACGGTGCGGGTGGCCGAGACCAGGACGAGCCGCGCCCGGTGCAGGTCGCCGGGCTCCTCGTCGCCCTGCGGCAGCACCCGACAGGCGTCGTAGAACTTGTGGAACAGCGACGCGGTGTCCTCGAGGTACCGCGCGACGCGGTGCGGCTCGCGCAGCTCGGCGGCCCGGGCGACGACGCGCGGGAACTCCGCGAGCGAGCGCAGCAGCGCACCCTCCTGCTCGGTGGAGAGCGCACCGGGGTCGAACGCGTCGAGGTCGACGACGACGCCGAGGTCGGCGGCGTTGCGCCCGATCGAGGCCATCCGCGCGTGGGCGTACTGGACGTAGAACACCGGGTTGTCGCTCGCCTGGCGCGTGATCTCCTCGACGTCGAGCGTCAGCGGGGAGTCGGCCGGGTACCGGGCGAGGGTGTAGCGCAGCGAGTCGACGCCGATGAGGTCGACGAGCTCGGTGAGCGTGACGATGGTGCCGGCCCGCTTGGACAGCTTGAGCTCGACGCCGCCCTGCATGATCTTGACCAGCTGGCCGATGAGGACCTCGAGGTTGCGGCCGGGCTCGTCGCCGGCGCAGGCCGCCATCGACGACAGCCGTCCGACGTAGCCGTGGTGGTCGGCGCCCAGAAGGTAGATGCAGCGGTCGAAGCCGCGCTCGCGCTTGTCGACGTAGTAGGCGGCGTCCGACGCGAAGTACGTGAGCTCGCCGTTGCTGCGGCGCAGCACGCGGTCCTTGTCGTCGCCGAACGTCGTGGTGCGCATCCACAGGGCACCGTCGTCGGTGTAGAGGTGACCCTGCTTCTCCAGCACCTCCAGCGCGTGGTCGACGGCGCCGGAGTCGTGCAGGCTCCGCTCGGAGAACCAGACGTCGAAGTGGGTGCGGAACGTGGCGAGCGCCTCCTGCTGCGACGCGAGCTGCAGCGCGTAGCCCGCCTCGCGGAACGCCACCTGCTGCTCGTCGTCGGGCAGGTCGGTGATCGACGGGTCGTCGCGGACGACCTGCGCGGCGAGGTCGTCGACGTAGCCGCCCCGATAGCCGTCCTCGGGCACCTCGCGCCCGTGCGCACGCGCCATCAGGGAGGCACCGAACTTGTCCATCTGGTTGCCGCGGTCGTTGATGTAGAACTCGCGGCTGACGTCGGCCCCGGCCGCCTGGAGCACCCGGGCGATGGCGTCGCCGACGACGGCCCAGCGGGTGTGGCCCAGGTGCAGGGGACCGGTGGGGTTGGCGGAGATGAACTCGACGTCCACCTTCTCCTCGGCCAGGGTGTCGCCGCGGCCGTAGGCCTCGGCGGCGCGGACGACCTGCGCGGCGACCTCGCCCTGCGCCCCGGCCTCGACCCGGATGTTGAGGAAGCCGGGACCGGCGATCTCCGCGCTCGCGACGCCCTCGACCTCGGCCAGGCGGGTGGCGATGCGCTGGGCCAGCTCGCGCGGGTCGGCACCGGCCTTCTTGCCCAGCTGGAGCGCCACGTTGGTGGCGTAGTCGCCGTGCTCGCGCACCTTGGGGCGCTCGACGACGACCCGCGTCGGCACACCGTCGGGAAGGGTCAACGAACCGTCGGCCACGAGGGCGTCGAGGACCGCGACGACGGCCTCGGAGAGCTGCTGGGGAGTCACCCGTCCAGCGTATCGGTCGGCCCGGACGCCGCGACGCGCCGGACGGTCTCCACCAGCTCGTCGGGGTCGAAGGGCTTGACGACGTATGCGTCGACCCCCGCGTCCCAGCCGCGCTTGATGTCGGCGGCCTGCGCCTGCGTGGAGACCATGACGATCGGCGTGCGACCGACCTCGGGGTCGGCCCGCAGCGCCGCCACGGTCGCGAACCCGTCCAGGCGCGGCATCACGACGTCGATGGTGATGACGTCGGGACGCACGCGGTGGACGACGTCGAGGCAGTCCTGCCCGTCGACGGCCTCGACGACCTCGAAGCCCTCGAGCTCGAGGTTCGTGCGGATCAGCATCCGGATCGAGGCGGTGTCGTCGACGACGAGGACGAGAGGTCCGTCGGGGGGTGCGGTGGCCACCCCGTGAAGATAGTGCCCGTCGGGAGCAGCGCGCCCGCCGTGGGATACGGTTGGCGACGCCCCACCGAGCCCCCGTAGCTCAGGGGATAGAGCACCGCCCTCCGGAGGCGGGAGCGTAGGTTCGAATCCTACCGGGGGCACCACCTGTCCTTCTCGGGACGCGCTGTCCGGAGTGTCCACTCCGCGGGTTCCATCCCGGTCGGAGCGGTATCGGGTGATGCGCCTCACCTGCTGCGATGCGGAATGGAATGGTCGCGGCGCGGGGTCTAGTCTTGTTCCACACCCCACCCACCCGCGTGCCGGCGGAGTCGGCCACGCGGAGAATGATCGAACCGGAAGAGGCGATCGACGCCGTGCCCGAGTCCTCGCACGACAGCTCCCACCCAGACTTCGGCCCCAACGCGTGGCTGGTCGAAGAGAAGCGCGAGCAGTACGAGTCCGACCCTCGTCAGCTCGACGCGAGCTGGATCGCCTACTTCGAGGGTGACGGTGCCGCCGCGACGACCGCTCCCTCGGGCAACGGCACCTCCGCGCCCGCCGCCTCGAACGGCGCGTCCGCGAAGTCGGCGCCGTCCACCGCTGAGTCGACGCCCGCCCCCGCCCAGGCGTCGGCCCCGGTCGCCAAGGCCACCCCGGCCGAGCACCTGCCCGACAGCGCCGGGTCGCCCGAGACGACCTCCACCGACGCCCCGCGCGCGTCGGCCGAGCGCGCCGTCGCCGAGAGCGCGGCACAGGGCGGCAAGACACCGTCCGCCGCCAAGCCGTCGCCCGTCGAGCAGCCGGCCGCCAAGAGCGACAAGCCCGCCCCGGCGGCGCCCAAGAAGGCCGCCGCCACCAAGGCACCCGCCGAGGAGGAGGACGACCCCAACGCGGTCGAGAAGGTCAAGCTCCGCGGCGCCTCGGCGCGCACCGCGCAGAACATGGACGTCAGCCTCACGGTGCCCACCGCCACGAGCGTCCGCTCGGTGCCGGTCAAGCTGCTGATCGACAACCGCATCGTCATCAACAACCACCTCGCCCGCGCCCGCGGCGGCAAGGTCTCGTTCACCCACATCATCGGGTTCGCGATCGTCCGCGCGCTGCGCGAGCTGCCCGAGATGAACATCGGGTACGAGGAGGTCGACGGCAAGCCCACGATGCTGCGCCCGGCGCACGTCAACCTCGGGCTCGCGATCGACCTGCCCAAGCCCGACGGCACCCGCCAGCTGCTCGTGCCGTCGATCAAGCGCGCCGAGACGATGGACTTCGCCGGCTTCTGGAGCGCCTACGAGCAGATGGTCGTCAAGGCGCGCGAGGGCAAGCTCGGCGTCACCGACTTCCAGGGCACCACCGTCAGCCTCACCAACCCCGGCACCATCGGCACCAACCACTCGGTGCCGCGCCTGATGTCGGGCCAGGGCGCGATCGTCGGCGTCGGCTCGATGGACTACCCCTCGGAGTTCCAGGGCGCCTCGGAGCACACCATCGCGCAGATGGCCGTGTCGAAGATGATGACGCTGACCTCCACCTACGACCACCGCGTCATCCAGGGCGCGCTGTCGGGCGAGTTCCTCAAGCGCGTCCACGGGCTGCTGCTCGGCGAGGACGGCTTCTACGACGAGATCTTCGAGTCGCTGAAGATCCCCTACGGCCCCATCCGCTGGGCCCGCGACATCGCCGTCAACCACGACGACGAGGTGCACAAGCAGTCGCGCGTGCTCGAGCTGATCCACGCCTTCCGCGTGCGCGGCCACCTGATGGCCGACACCAACCCGCTCGACCACTCCCCCCGCACCCACCCCGACCTCGAGACCTCCAGCCACGACCTCACGCTGTGGGACCTCGAGCGCGAGTTCGCCACGGGCTCCTTCGGCGGCGGTCGCCGGTTCATGAAGCTGCGCGAGATCCTCGGGATCCTGCGCGACTCGTACTCGCGCACCATCGGCGTCGAGTACATGCACATGCAGGACCCCGCCGAGCGCGAGTGGCTGCAGGAGCGCGTCGAGCAGAAGCACACCAAGCCGCCCCGCGAGGAGCAGCTGCGCATCCTGCACAAGCTGAACCAGGCCGAGGCGTTCGAGTCGTTCCTGCAGACCAAGTTCGTCGGGCAGAAGCGCTTCAGCCTCGAGGGCGGCGAGACCACCATCCCGCTGCTCGACGAGATCTGCGAGGCCGCCGCGTCCGCCGGGCTCGACGAGGTCTGCATCGGCATGGCCCACCGCGGCCGCCTGAACGTCCTGGTCAACATCGCCGGCAAGAACCCCGGCCAGGTGTTCCGCGAGTTCGAGGGCAACATCGACCCCCGCACCATCCAGGGCTCGGGCGACGTCAAGTACCACCTGGGCGTCGAGGGCGAGTTCACCTCGGGCAGCGGCGACAAGCTCAAGGTGTCGGTGGCGGCCAACCCGTCGCACCTCGAGACCGTCGACCCCGTGCTCGAGGGCATCGCCCGCGCCAAGCAGGACATCCTCGACCGCGGCGACGAGTTCCCCGTCCTCCCCGTGCTCGTGCACGGTGACGCGGCCTTCGCCGGGCAGGGCGTCGTGGCCGAGACGCTCAACCTCTCGCAGCTGCGCGGCTACCGCACCGGCGGCACCATCCACGTCATCGTCAACAACCAGGTCGGGTTCACCACGTCGCCGTCGGCCTCGCGGTCGTCCACGTACTGCACCGACGTCGCGCGGATGATCCAGGCGCCGATCTTCCACGTCAACGGCGACGACCCCGAGGCTTGCATCCGCATCGCGCGCCTCGCCTACGAGTACCGCGAGCAGTTCAACAAGGACGTCGTCATCGACCTCGTCTGCTACCGCCGCCGCGGCCACAACGAGGGCGACGACCCCAGCTTCACCCAGCCGCTGATGTACGACGTCATCGAGACCAAGCGCTCGGTGCGCAAGCTGTACACCGAGGCGCTCGTCGGTCGTGGCGACATCACGATGGAGGAGGCCGAGGGCGCGCTCAAGGACTACCAGGCGCAGCTGCAGCGGGTCTTCGAGGACGCCGACACCGCCAAGCAGCCGGTGTACCAGACCATCCCGGACTACCCCGAGAAGCCGCACGACGAGCTGTCGACGGCGATCACGCCCGAGGTGCTCAAGGCCGTCTCGGACTCGTACACGAACATCCCCGACGGGTTCGCGGTGCACCCCAAGGTGCTGCCGCAGCTGCAGCGTCGCGCGCAGTCCATCACCGCCGGCCCGATCGACTGGGGCACCGGCGAGATCCTCGCGCTGGGCTCGCTCGTGCTAGACGGCCGCCCGGTGCGGTTCGCCGGCCAGGACTCGCGTCGCGGCACGTTCTCGCAGCGGTTCGCCACCGTCATCGACCGGCACGACGGCAAGGAGTGGACGCCGCTGACCAACGTCAGCCAGGACCAGGCGCCGTTCCACATCTACGACTCGCTGCTCAGCGAGTACGCCGCGCTCGGCTTCGAGTACGGGTACTCGGTGGCCCGCCCCGAGGCGCTCGTGCTCTGGGAGGCCCAGTTCGGCGACTTCGTCAACGGTGCCCAGTCGATCATCGACGAGTACATCTCGGCCGGTGAGGGCAAGTGGAACCAGAAGTCCGGCGTCGTGCTGCTGCTGCCGCACGGCTACGAGGGTCAGGGCCCCGACCACTCGTCGGCCCGCATCGAGCGCTTCCTGACCCTCGCCGCGGACGACCAGATGACGATCGCCCAGCCGTCGACGCCCGCGTCGCACTTCCACCTGCTGCGCCGTCAGGCCCTGCAGACCGAGCACCGTCCGCTGATCGTGTTCACGCCCAAGCAGCTGCTGCGCCTCAAGGCGGCGGTCTCGCAGCCCGACGACTTCACCCACGGCGAGTTCCGTCCGGTGATCGGCGACGACACGGTCGATCCCACCGAGGTCGAGCGCGTGCTGCTGTGCAGCGGCCGGATCACCTACGACCTGCTCGCCGAGCGCGCCAAGGTCGAGGAGGGCTCCTCGCGCACCGCGATCGTGCGGCTCGAGCAGCTCTACCCGCACCCGGTGGAGGAGCTCAAGGCCGAGCTGGGGCGCTACACCAACGCCCGCGAGGTCCGCTGGGTTCAGGACGAGCCGGCGAACCAGGGCCCCTGGCCCCACCTGGCGCTGAACGTGCTCCCGGTGGTCGGCGACCTGCCGTTCTCGCGCGTCTCGCGCGACGCCTCGGCCGCCCCGTCGGTCGGGCAGCACAAGCGTCACGTGGAGGAGAACAAGTCGTTGATGCAGCAGGCGTTCGACTGACGTGTACTTCACCGACCGCGGCATCGAGGAGCTGGCCGCCAGGCGGGGCGAGGAGGACGTCAGCCTCGCCTGGGTGGCCGAGCGGCTCACCGAGTTCGTCGACCTGAACCCCGAGTTCGAGGTGCCCGTCGAGCGGCTGGCCACCTGGCTCGCGCGGCTCGACGACGACCTCGACGACGACTGACCCTGCGCGCATGAGGTGGGACCAGCCGCCGGTGCTGCGGGTGGAACCCGACCCCGATCCCGAGCCGGGGAACGACCTCGGCCACGACGAGTGGCCGCGCACCGTGCCGGCCGTGGCCCAGCTGCTCGAGGACGGGCTCGACCTGCCGCCGGGCGTCACGTTCCTGGTGGGCGAGAACGGCTCGGGCAAGTCGACGATCGTCGAGGCCGTCGCCGAGCTGTACGGGCTGTCACCCGAGGGCGGCACGACGTTCGGGCGCCACACCACCCGGCGGTCCGAGTCGCGGCTGCCGGGTGCGCTGCGGATGCGCCGGGGCCTCGGAGCCGGGAGGTGGGGATTCTTCCTGCGCGCCGAGACGATGCACGGCTGGTACACCTTCCTCGAGGAGAACCCGGGACGAGGCGACCCGGTGTTCCACGAGATGAGCCACGGCGAGTCGTTCCTGGCGGTGCTGGAGCACCGCTTCGACTCCCCGGGCTTCTACTGCCTCGACGAGCCCGAGGCGGCACTGTCGTTCTCCTCCACGCTGCGGCTGATGAGCACGCTTGACCGGCTCGTCGGAGACGGCGGCCAGGTGCTGTGCGCGACGCACTCCCCCGTCCTCGCCTCGCTCCCCGGTGCCCGGGTCGTGGAGGTCGGGCCGTGGGGCCTGCGCGAGTCGACCTGGGAGGACCTCGACCTCGTCGCCCACTGGCGCGCGTTCCTCGACTCCCCCGACCGCTACCTCCGTCACCTCCTCGCCGACGACTGACGGCGGGTGAGCCGCACCTCGTCGACACCGAAGTCGGGGTCGTGCTTGCGGGTGCCGTCGGGGACGAAGCGGTGGCGCGCGTAGAACGACGCGGCGCGGGCGTTGCCGTCGAACATCCAGAGATACGCGGGCGCGTCGCCGATCGCGCGGTGGAGCAGACGTGTCGCGACGCCGGCGCCGTGCCAGGCGGCGCGGACGTAGATCGCGTACAGCTCGAGCGCGACCTCGACGTCGTCGTCACGCCCCGGACCGGCGGCCGCGAAGCCGACCACCTCGTCGCCCCAGGTGGCGAGCCACCGCGGCGGGTCCTGCGTGGCGAACGCACGCCAGCGCTCGATCCGCGTCGCGAGGTCACCGGTGCGGCGGGCCAGCACGTCGGCGTCGACGAGTCCCGCGTACGCCTCGCGCCAGCACGCGACGTGGCAGGCGGCCGCCGCCTCCGCGTCGTCCGCCGTCGCCGTCCTGATCACCGGCTCGCTCACCCCCCGAGCATCGCCGAGATACGGGTTCTGCACCACGATCGACGCTTCGGTGGTGCAGAACCCGTATCTCGACCACGGGTGGCGGGGCGGTCAGCGGGTGAGGACGACCTTGCCGAAGACGTCACCGGCGGCGACGGCGGCGAAGCCGTCGCGGGCGTCGTCCATCGCGATGGTGCGGTCGATGAGCGGACGGACGCCGGAGACGTCGAGCAGCTGGACCAGCTCGGCGAGCTCGGTGCGGGTGCCCATGGTGGAGCCCTGGATCCGCAGCTGGAGGAAGAAGATCCGGGTCAGCTCGGCGTGCGACGGCGCGTCGCCCGAGGTCGCGCCGACGATGACGACGGTGCCGCCGGGCTTGAGCGACTTGATCGAGTGCGACCAGGTGGCCGCGCCGACCGTCTCCATCACGGCGTCGACGCGGTACGGCATGCGCGCACCGGCCTCGAAGACCTCGTGCGCCCCGATCTCCAGCGCCTTGGCCCGCTTGGCCTCGTCACGGCTGGTGGCGAAGACCCGGATTCCCGCGGCCCGCGCGAGCATGATGCAGGCGGTGGCCACGCCGCCGCCCGCACCCTGCACGAGCACGGTGTCGCCGGGCTTGAGGCCCGACTGGGTGAACAGCATCCGGTAGGCGGTGAGCCACGCCGTCGGCAGGCACGCGGCCTCCTCGAAGGACAGACCCGCCGGCTTGGGGACGACGTTCCCCCGGGGCACCGCGACCTTGTCGGCCATCGTGCCCTGGTAGCGCTCGGAGAGCAGCGACCGCTTGGGGTCGTGCGTCTCGTCACCGGACCAGGACGGGTCGCTGATCACCGCGTGCACGACGACCTCGTTGCCGTCCTCGTCGATGCCCGCGGCGTCGCAGCCGAGGATCATCGGGAGCGACTCGTCGCGCAGGCCCACGCCACGCAGCGACCAGACGTCGTGGTGGTTGATCGAGGCGGCCCTGACCTGGACGGTGGTCCAGCCCGGGGGCACCTCGGGGTCGGGACGATCGCCCAGCACGAGGCCGGACAGCGGGTCGTCGGTGGAGAAGGACTCGGCGTAGACGGCGAACATGGCCCGACCCTACCGACGGGTCACGTCGCGCACCCGTCGGGCACGGCCGCTCACATCCTGCTCGCGGCCGACTTGATCGCGTCGCGGATGCGCGCGTACGTGCCGCAGCGGCAGACGTTCTCGATCGCGTCGATGTCCTCGTCGGTGGGGTCCGACGTGCGTCGCAGCAGGTCGACGGCGGCCATGATCTGGCCGGGCTGGCAGTAGCCGCACTGCGCCACGTCCATCTCCAGCCACGCCTCCTGGACGGGGTGCAGGTCGTCGCCGTCGGCGAGTCCCTCGATGGTGGTGACCTCGCGGCCCTCCACCTCCGAGACCGGCGTGACGCACGGGTTGAACTTCTTGCCGTCGAGGTGGCTCGTGCAGGCCTTGCAGACGTCGATGCCGCAGCCGTACTTGGGGCCCTTGACGCCCAGCTTGTCGCGCAGCACCCAGAGGGTCGACAGGTCGTCGGGGGCCTCGACGGTGACCTGCTCGCCGTTGACGGTGAAGGTGTGGTTCGGCATGTCAGTGCTCCTCACTGGGCCGGGAACGGCTCGAAGTCGACCGGGAAGTTGATCGGGAAGGTGCGCGGGACGGTGCCCGTCGCACGCGCGTAGGCGTTGGCGATCGCCCCGACGGCGGCGGGCAGGCCGAGCTCGCCGGCTCCCCCGGGTTCCTCGGAGGAGTCCATGACGAAGACCTTCACGTCGTTCGGGTAGTCGGCCTGACGCGTGTAGTGGAACTGCGAGTACGAGCCCTCGAGCGGCAGCCCGTCCTCGATGTGGAGCCCGGCGCGCAGCGTGGTGCCGACGGCGTCCGACAGCCCGCCGAGCAGCTGGGCCTCGAGGCCGCGGGGGTTCAGGGCGAAGCCGACGTCGGCCGCGATCGTCGCCCGGGTGACCTTGGGCGCCTTCGGGTCGCGCGCGTCGATCTCGACCAGGCACGCCGTGCACGACTTGTACTCGTCGTGGAACGCGATGCCCTGGGCGAACCCGGCGGGCATCGTCCTGCCCCACTCGCCCTCCTTGGCCACCTTGTCGAGGACGGCCACCTGGTTCGGCTTGCTCAGGAAGCTGCGACGGAACTGGTACGGGTCCTTGCCCATGGCCTTGGCGAGCTCGTCGACGACGATCTCCTCCGAGCCGCGGGTGTTGGCCGAGTACACCGACCGGAACGACCCGGTGTGCATCCGCAGCGGCACCTCGTTGAGCAGGTTCGTCACGGCGCCGAACTTGTACGGGGTGTGCACGGTCGTCAGGAACACCGTCTGCGCGAAGCTGACGTTGCCACCGACGGGCAGCTGCGACGCGACCCCGGTGAGGATCTCGCCGAGCCCGTGACGGAAGTCGGTCTCGACCGACGCGACGCGCTGCTCCCACGTCAGCACCTTGCCCAGGCCGTAGGTGGCGCGGACCTTGTGGTGCGACGCCGCGCGCGCACGTCCGTGGCGCATGTCGTCGATGCGCGTCCACATCAGGCGGACGGGGCGGCCGAACGCCTTGGAGGCGCGAGCGGCCTCCAGTGCGGCGTCGAAGAACAGCCGGCGCCCGAACGAGCCCCCGCCCTGCAGGACGTGGACGGTCACCTCGTCCTGCGGCAGCCCGAGCTCGGACGCGATGGTCTGCTGCGCGATCACGGGCGACTTCAGGCCGGCCCAGATCGTCGCGCGGTCCTTGCGGACGTCGGCGATGGCCGAGTTGGGCTCGAGCGGGGCGTGGCTGGCGAAGTGGAAGTCGAACTCGCCGCCCACGTTCTTGACGCCGATGGGGAGCCTGGGCACGGTGAACGGCAGCGTGGCCTTGTGCAGCTTGGCGAAGATGTCGGCGTCCGACAGGTCGTCGACGGTGCCCTTGCCCCACTGCCCCTTCAGGGCCTGCTTGGCGTCGAGCGCCTGGCCGAAGGTCTCGGCCATGATGGCGACGCCGGTCTCGATGATCTTCGCGTCGATCACGCCGGGCATCGCCTTGATCTCGGCCTCGTTGAACGACTGCGGGGTGCCGTTGATCGTCGGCGGACGCGCCACCATCACCGGCATCGCGCCCTCGACCGCCAGGTCGGTCGCGTACTCCAGCGTCCCCGTGACGGCCTTGCGGGCGTCCACGCGGTTGGTGGCCTTGCCGACCAGGGCGTAGTCCTTGACGTCCTTGGGCGCGGCCTTGAGGTTGGGCAGGCCGAGCGCCGCGGCGGCGTTGGTCAGCGTGCCGATGCCGGCCTCGAGCCCACGCGGGCCGATCAGGCTGCCGTCCTTGGTCGACACGTCCTCGACGGCGACCTTCCACTGCTGCGCCGCCGCGGTGCGCAGGCGCGCACGGGCCGAGGCGCAGGCGTTGCGGACGGGGTCGAACAGGCTCCGCACGGTGTTCGAGCCGCCGGTCAGCTGGTTCATCAGCAGCTCGGGGCGGGCGTCGGACAGCTCCACGACGACGTCCGACATCGGGACGTCCATCTCCTCGGCCACGAGCATGCTGAACGTGGTCGTGATGCCCTGCCCGACCTCCGAGCGCGGCAGCTCCAGGCGGACGGTGCCGTCCTCGCGCACCTCCAGCAGCAGCAGGCCCGACGTGGGCAGGCCGGCCAGGATCAGGGCGTCCCCGAGGTCGAGGATCTCCGCGGGCTGCGGGACGACGGCGGCGGAGGCCGGGGCGGACCCCGGCGAGCTCGGGCCGGCGGCGGCGTCGGCACCGAGGACGGTGACGGTGAGCGTGGGTGCGGCGACCAGGTAGGCCAGGAAGCGCCGGCGGCCGAGGCCGTCCGGTGCGTCCTCCAGCCGGTCGACGCCGTGCTCGGACGTGGCGGTCATGGGTCTCCTCTCGTCTCGCCCCGAGGCGGGCGACGGTGGTCCCTCGACCTATTGACTACCCGTCAACGACGCGTGACGAAACCTGTATTTCCGTGACGTTAACGTTCGTTAATTGGGTGCAGACGCACCTGCGCCCCTCGACCGGGGTCGAGGGGCGCAGGTGCGTGAGGTACCGCGGAGCCGTCGGCTACCGGCGGGCGACGCCGTCCGCACGGGCCGCGGCGGACACGGCGGCCGAGACCGCCGCCGCGACCCGGTCGTCGAACGGGGAGGGGATGACGTAGGCGGCCTCGAGGTCGTCGCCCACCAGGTCGGCGAGCGCCAGGGCGGCGGCGACCTTCATGCCCTCGGTGATCCGCGACGCGCGGACGTCGATGGCCCCCCGGAAGATGCCGGGGAAGGCGAGCACGTTGTTGATCTGGTTGGGGTAGTCCGAGCGTCCGGTGGCGACGACGGCCGCGTGCTGGCGGGCGACGTCGGGGTGCACCTCGGGGGTGGGGTTGGCGAGCGCGAAGATCATCGCCCGGTCGGCCATCTGCGCCACGGCCTCGCCGGGCACCGAGCCGCCGGAGACGCCGATGAAGGCGTCCGCGCCGACGAGCGCGTCGGCCAGCTGGCCGGTCGCCGCGGCGTGGGTGGTGTCGGCGGCGATGCCGGCCTTGACGGAGGTCAGGTCATCCCGGCCACCGTGGATGACGCCCTTGGAGTCGCACACCGCGACGTGCCTCACGCCGGCCTGCAGCAGGATCCTGGTGACCGCGACGCCCGCCGCGCCCGCGCCCGAGATCACCACCTTGGTGTCCTCCATCGTCCGGCCGGTGAGGCGGACGGCGTTGATCAACGCGGCGAGCACCACGACGGCGGTGCCGTGCTGGTCGTCGTGGAACACCGGGACGTCGAGCAGCTCCTGCAACCGCTGCTCGATCTCGAAGCAGCGGGGTGCGGAGATGTCCTCGAGGTTGACGCCGCCGAAGCTCGGCGCCATCCGCACGACCGTCTCGATGATCTCCTCGGTGTCGGTGGTGGCCAGGCAGATCGGGATGGCGTCGACGCCGCCGAACTGCTTGAACAGCACGGCCTTGCCCTCCATCACGGGCATGGCCGCGGTCGGCCCGATGTCGCCGAGCCCCAGCACCGCGGTGCCGTCGGTGACCACCGCGACCGTGTTGGGGATCCAGGTGTACTCCTGGGCGAGCTCGGGGTCGGCGGCGATCGCCTCGCACACCCGGGCGACGCCGGGCGTGTAGGCCAGCGAGAGGTCGTCGGCACCGGTCAGCGGCACGGTGCTCGCGACCTCCATCTTGCCGCCCACGTGCAGCGCGAAGGCGGGGTCGTCGACCAGGGGACGAGTGTCGTCGGCGAGGGACATGGGTGGGACCTCCGGTCGTCGCGACGAGGACGACGCCTCGGCGACTGTCGTGTGACCGCGGTGGACGCGGCGAGGGGCGGGATCCGGCGACGCGAGCGCGTGCGGACCGTGCGGGGCTGCCGATCAGGCCGCCGGACGCAGGACGTGGGGGTCTCCCGCGGTCAGTGTGGCACAGCCGACGAGCCCCGCGACCGGCCGGATCCCTGCCGTGACGGGCGTCACGACCGGCGTGGCCCGACGTGGTCGAACGCGCCTCCCGCACGGCGGGGCACGTCGTTAGAGTGTGCGAGCACGACCGGACCGGACCCCGCCGAAGGGACCCAGTGACCCAGCACGACGACCACGCCCGAGGGCGTCCCGAGGTCGAGCTGAGCGTGCCCGCGGACGGCGTCCACCTCTCGCTCCTGCGCACCGCCGCCGCCGCCCTCGCCGCGCGTCTGGACTTCACCCTCGACGACATCGAGGACCTGCGGATGGCCGTCGACGAGGCCGGCGCCCTCCTGCTGCAGCAGGCCACCGCCGACGCGATGCTGACGTTCGCGTTCTTCCTCGACGGCCGCCGGCTGGTGCTGCGGTGCGAGGTGCCCACCGAGACGCCGCGCCCGCCGCGCCCGGAGGGCTTCGCCTGGATGGTCCTCACCGCGCTCGCCAGCTCGGTCGACGTCGCGCTCACCACCGCCGACGGCCGGAGCGGCCTGTCGCTGGTGCTCACCCACCCACGCGAGCAGGACGAGCGGTCGTGACCGGGCCGTCCCACGAGCCGGCGCACCGCGCCGATCCCGAGGAGGGGCTCGGCGACGACGTCAAGGTGCGCACCCAGGCCGCGTTCGCCGAGCTCGCCGGCGACGACGACGACGCCCGCGTCGAGGCGCGCTCCCGTCTGGTGTCCCTGCACCTGCCGCTCGTCGAGCACCTGGCCAAGCGGTTCCGCAACCGCGGCGAGCCCCTCGACGACCTCGTGCAGGTGGGCACCATCGGCCTGCTCAAGGCCATCGACCGGTTCGAGTCCGACCGCGGGGTCGAGTTCTCCACCTACGCCACCCCGACGGTCGTGGGCGAGATCAAGCGGCACTTCCGCGACAAGGGCTGGAGCATCCGGGTGCCCCGGCGGCTGCAGGAGATGCGCATCTCGCTCGCCGGGGCCACCGCCGAGCTGAACCAGCAGCTCGGCCGCTCCCCCACGGTCACCGAGATCGCCGAGCGCCTCGGGGTGAGCGAGGAGACCGTCCTCGAGGGCCTGGAGTCGGCCAACGCCTACTCCACGCTCTCCCTCGACGCGCCCGACGCCCGCTCGGGCGAGGGCGGCTCCATGGCCGACGTGCTCGGCGAGGACGACGCGGCGCTGCAGCACGTGGAGTACCGCGAGTCGCTCAAGCCCCTGCTGGCGGCCCTGGAGCCGCGCGACCGGCAGATCCTCATGCTGCGGTTCTTCGGGCAGATGACGCAGTCGCAGATCGCGCAGGAGATCGGGATGTCGCAGATGCACGTCTCGCGGCTGCTGTCGCGGACGCTCGCGAAGCTGCGCGAGGGCCTCGGCGACGAGCTCTGACCTGGCTCAGACCGTGTGGGGGTCGGGCGGGTCGGCCGCCTCGAACGCCCGCAGCACCGGCCGGTTGAGCAGGCACCCGAGCACCACCACGGCGGCCACCACCAGGAACGGCGCCAGCGGGGTGCCGGTGCCGCGCAGGTTCCAGGCCAGGCCGAGCTGGATCAGCTGGGTGAACAGCACCGGTCCCCGCGACCACGAGCGCAGGCGCAGCAGCCCCCACGCGGCGACGAGCTGTCCACCCCCGTAGACGACGAAGAACAACGACGTGCCGATGCCGAGCGCGAGCCGGCCGGACGACACCGAGGCGAGGTCGAGGGCCGCGAACGTCAGCAGGGCGAGGGCCTCGGCCGCGACCACGACCGCGGCGAGCACGACGGCGGCTCGGGCGCCCGTGCCGGGTCCCGGCTGCTCCTGCGGCGTGTCCACGCGCCGAGCGTACGTCCCGGACCACCGTCCGCCCCGTACGGGTCTACCCCAGATGTGACAGATTCGACAACGGCAACTCCCTTGTGCAAGGGAGGGTTTGTTGCGACGATCGACTCAGCTTGAACAGAGCGCTCCTCGTCGTGCCCCGACACGACGTCCGGCCCCGTCCCACCCGTCAGCAGATGACGGTCAGATGACGGTCGAGGCGGTGGTGATCTGTTCGACATGAGGTCGAGACCCGCCGGTCACGACCTACCCAGTCAAGAAGGAGGCAAGGCCGTGGATTGGCGTCACCGCTCTGCGTGTCTCGAAGAGGATCCAGAGCTGTTCTTCCCGATCGGCAACACCGGCCCCGCGATCGCCCAGATCGAGGAGGCCAAGGTGGTCTGCCGACGCTGTGACGTCCGCGAGCTCTGCCTGGAGTGGGCCCTGGAGTCCGGTCAGGACCACGGTGTCTGGGGCGGTCTCAGCGAGGACGAGCGTCGCGCGCTGAAGCGCCGCAACGCCCGTGCCCGCGTCCGCACCGCCTGAGCAGCACCCACAGGACCCTGACGGTCCCGCACCCCTCGGGGTGCGGGGCCGTCGTCGTTCTCGGGCCGGCTAGGCGAGGGGCAGGGCGACCTCGACGCGGGTACCGGCACCGTCGGGTCCCCGGCCCGGGCCGAAGGCGAGGGTGCCGCCCAGCTCGGTCTCGACCAGCACCCCCACGATCGAGACGCCGAGACCGGCGCTCTCGCGGGGGTCGACGTCGGCGGGGATGCCGACGCCGTCGTCGACGACGGTGAGCACCAGCCGTCCGGGGGTCCGCTCGACCTCGAGCACCACCTCGCCCGGGCCGTCGGCGAACGCGTGCTCGGCGGCGTTCTGGATCAGCTCGGTGAGCACCATCGCCAGGGGGGTGGCCACCTCGGCGGGGAGCACGCCGAAGGTCCCGCGACGGGTGGTGGTCACCCGCGACGAGGACGACGACACCTCGGCGACCGTCAGACGCAGGCGGTCGGCGATCTCGTCGAACTCCACGGTCTCGTCGAGCTTGCGGCTGAGCGTCTCGTGGACGAGGGCGATCGAGCCGACCCGGCGCTCGGCCTCCTCGAGCGCCTGTCGTCCCTGGGGCGAGTCGAGCCGCCGCGCCTGCAGCCGCAGCAGGGCGGCGACCGTCTGCAGGTTGTTCTTCACCCGGTGGTGGATCTCGCGGATGGTCGCCTCGCGGCTCATCAGCTCGCGCTCGCTGCGGCGCAGCTCGGTGACGTCGCGCAGCAGCACGAGCGCTCCGCTGCGCTCGCCGTCGGCCCGCAGGGGCACCGACCGGAGCAGCAGCGACGCCCCGCGGTTCTCCAGCTCGGCCTCGGCCGGGGCGCGTCCGGCGACGACCGCCGACAGCGCGACGTCGGTGGCGCGCGCCGAGGTGGGCACCAGCGTCTCGGTGGTGCCGGCCAGGGGCTGGCCCACCAGGTCGCCGGTCAGGCCGAGCCGCCGGTACGCCGACATCGCGTTGGGGCTCGCGTACGAGACGGTGCCGTCGGCGTCGGTGCGCACGAACCCGTCACCCACCCGCAACGAGCGGCTCGGCGCCGACGGCTCCCCCGGCGTCGGGAACTCGCCGCGGCTGATCATGGTCGCGAGCTCGCCCGCCGTCTGCAGGTAGGCCAGCTCGAGGCGGCTGGGGGTGCGCACGCCGAGCAGGTTGGTGCTGCGTGCGATCACCGCGATGACGCGGTCGCCCCGGCGCACCGGGATGGCCTCGACCCGCACCGGCACGTGGTCGAGCCACTCGGGGTCGCCCTCGCGGATCACCCGGCCCTCGGCCAGGGCCGCGTCGACCATCGGACGGCGACCGGCCGGCACGAAGTCGCCGACGAGGTCGTCGACGAGCGCCGTCGGACCCGTCGTCGGACGCATCTGCGCCCCGGCCCAGAAGCCGCGTCCCTCGGCGTCGGGGAGCCAGAGCAGCAGGTCGGCGAACGACAGGTCGGCGATGATCTGCCAGTCGGCGATGAGCAGGTGGAGCCACTCGACGTCCAGCGGCTCGAGACGGGTCTGGTGGTGGGCGACGTCGTCCAGCGAGGGCACGGCCA
This sequence comes from Solicola agrisoli, assembly GCF_049059935.1. Classification (NCBI taxonomy): domain Bacteria; kingdom Bacillati; phylum Actinomycetota; class Actinomycetes; order Propionibacteriales; family Nocardioidaceae; genus Solicola; species Solicola agrisoli. Next base: position 58,699 of record NZ_JBMGQR010000008.1, read on the forward strand.
CAGCCTAGGCCCGTCCAGATGGGCGTCCCGCTCCCGCGGGTCGGCGTGCGACGATGGGGCCGTGTCGGAGTCGTACTGGCAGTCGGTGGTCAGCGCCGGCATGCACGTCCCCGCCGACCGCCCCCTCGACGAGTCCACGATGGAGCTCGTCGAGATGCTGGGCAGCCCCAACCCCCGTCTGCGCGACGACCTCGCGTACCCGCTGCTGGCCACCTGGATCTCGCAGGGCGAGTACGACCACGTCCTCACCGGGCTCGGCAACGGCATCGCGCCCGGGCTGCGCACCGGCCTCGGCGGCGACGGCGACGTGTCGGTGCTGCGGCGCTCGTTCAGCGCGCTGCTGCTGGCCGAGATCGTCTCCCGCGACAACAACGAGGCGCTCGTCCCGCCCGACACCGTGATGTCGTGGGGCGACCTCGCCACGTCCTGGTACGTCCGCGAGCGCGACCTGCGGGGCTGGATCCCCGGGCAGGGCCGCGCGCTGGCCGTCGCCCACGGGGCCGACCTGCTGGGTGCGCTCGCGCGATCACGGCACTTCAAGCGGCTCGAGCTGACCGTGCTGCTCGACGTCACCGCCGACCGCCTGCTGACCCCCACCACGCACGCCTGGCGCCACGGCGAGGAGGACCGTCTCGCGTACGCGACGATGGCCGTCCTGCAGCGCGGCGAACTGGCGTTCGGCGTGCTCGAGCCGTGGCTCGCCCGCGTCGCCGAGGGCACCCGCCCGCCGCGCACGCGCGGCTCGGTCGTCGGCGAGTGGCCCACCGTCAGCGCCCACAACACCTCGGCCTACCTGCGCTCGCTGCACATCCAGCTCGCGCTCGGCGTGCAGGGTCGCCCCGGCCAGCGCGACGACGCCGACCTGTTCCGCGGCCGTCCGCCGCACCGCTCGGACCTGCTGCTGGTCGTGCTCGACGCGATCCGCGCAGAGAGTCCCTGGTTGTTCCAATCGTCCACCGGAAGGCGTACGTTCCCCTCAGCGACCTGAGCCTCGGGGGCGACGTCGCCTGTCCACTGACTCACCGCCGGAGGTCTCGACGTGCCGTCCCGCACGCCCGTGTACGTCGCCGGGATCGCGCTCGCGGTCCCCGTCGTGCTGCCGTTGCTCGTGTTCACCTACGCCCGCAGGGGTCCGGAGCTCGCGGGCATCCCGTTCTTCTACTGGTACCAGTTCCTGCTGGTGCTGGTGTCGGTGGTCGGCACCTCGATCGCGTTCCGCATGGTGCGCGTCGACGAGCGCCGCCGCCGCGAGATCGAGGGGCCGCCCGTCGGGCGCAAGGACCAGGAGCCCCGCGCATGACCGGCGACGGGCTCGACGGCGTGGCGCTGGCCGTCTTCCTGTTCTTCTTCATCCTCGTCACCGTGATGGGCTTCCTGGCCTCGAGGTGGCGCAAGGTGGCCAAGCTCGACAACCTCGACGAGTGGGGCCTGGGCGGCCGCAGCTTCGGCACGTTCGTCGCGTGGTTCCTCATCGGCGGCGACATCTACACCGCCTACACGTTCATCGCGGTGCCGGCCACGCTCTACGCGGGCTCGGTGACGGGCTTCTTCGCGGTGCCGTACACGATCATCCTGTACCCGATCATCTTCATCTTCCTGCCGCGTCTGTGGTCGGTCTCGCACCGCCACCGCTACGTGACACCGGCCGACTTCGTCCAGGGCCGCTGGGACTCCAAGGCCCTGACGCTCGCCGTCGCGTTCACCGGCCTGCTCGCGACGATGCCCTACATCGCGCTGCAGCTGGTGGGCATCCAGGCGGTGCTGGACGTCATCGGCATCGGCACCGACAGCGACAACTGGCTGATCAAGGACATCCCGCTGTTCGTCGCGTTCCTGGTGCTCGCGCTCTACACCTACTCCTCGGGCCTGCGGGCACCGGCGCTGATCGCGTTCGTCAAGGACTCGCTGATCTACGTCGTCATCATCGCCGCGGTGATCTACCTGCCCACGCAGCTCGGCGGCTGGGGCGAGATCTTCAACGCCGCGGAGCGCTCGTTCAACGAGTTCAACTCCACCAACTCCGACGCGATCGCCTCGGGCGACGCCACCGCTCGTGGGCTGATCCCCCAGGGCCCCGCGCACTGGGCGTACGCGTCGCTGACGCTCGGCTCGGCGCTCGCGCTGTTCATGTACCCGCACTCGATCACCGCGGTGCTGTCGACCAAGAACCGCAACATCATCCGGCGCAACGCGTCGCTGCTCCCGGCGTACTCGTTCCTGCTCGGCCTGCTGGCGCTCCTCGGCCTCGCGGCCGTCGCGGCGGGCGTCCAGACCGACAACGCGCAGCTCGCGATCCCGCAGCTGTTCGAGAACGAGTTCCCGGGCTGGTTCGCGGGCCTGGCCTTCGCCGCGATCGCGATCGGCGCGTTCGTGCCCGCCGCGATCATGTCGATCGCCGCGGCCAACCTGTGGACCCGCAACATCTACAAGACCTACATCCGGCCCGACTGCACGCCGGCCGACGAGGCTCGCCAGAGCAAGCTCGCGAGCCTGCTGGTCAAGTTCGGCGCGCTGGTGTTCGTCCTCGCGCTGCCCAACGAGTTCGCGATCAACCTCCAGCTGCTGGGTGGCATCTGGATCCTGCAGACGCTGCCGGCGATCGTCATCGGCCTGTACACGCGGTGGTTCCACCGCTACGCGCTCCTGGCCGGCTGGGCCGTCGGGTTCCTGTGGGGCACCTACGCCGCCTACGCGCAGCCGTCCGTCGGCGATCCCGGCTCGCACTTCGGCGGTTCCGTGGCGCCGCTCAAGGTGTTCGGCATGCAGCTGAGCGACAACCCGGTGTACTTCGGCATCACGGCCCTGGTGCTCAACCTGGTGGTCGCCACCCTCCTCACGCTGGTCCTGCGGTCGGCCAACGTGCCGCGCGGCACCGACGAGACCGAGTCGGGCGACTACCGCGCGGACGCCGGCGACGAGGGCGTCGTCGAGAGCCTGGAGGGCGACCTGCCGCCGCGCGACGCGTCGGCGGCGGCGGAGGGCACTACCGGTCGGTAGGGTCGGGTCCATGACCGACGCACCCGAGACCGCCGACGCGAACGAGCCGACCGGACGGGAGGGGCACGGCGGCGAGCTGGCCCTCGACGTCGCCCGGGCGCACGGCGTCCGGACGATGTTCACGCTCTCGGGCGCGCACGTGTTCCCGCTGTACGACGCCGCCGTCAAGGACGAGCCGACCACCCGGCTGGTCGACGTGCGGCACGAGCCGTCGGCGGTGTTCGCGGCCGAGGCCACCGGCAAGCTCACCCGCACGCCCGGCCTCGCGGTGCTGACCGCGGGTCCCGGCGTCACCAACGGCGTCAGCCCGGTGGCGCAGGCGCACTTCGCTGGCTCGCCGCTGGTGGTGATCGGCGGCCGCGCGCCCACCAACCGCTGGGGCACCGGCAGCCTGCAGGAGCTCGACCACCCCCCGATCTTCGCGACGATCTCCAAGCACGCCACCACCGCGATGCGCACCGACGAGATCGCGCCGACGATGCAGCAGGCCTTCGACCTCGCGGGCTCCTCGCACCGCGGCCCGGTGTTCGTCGACGTCCCGATGGACCAGATCTTCGACCGCGCCACGAGCACGGTGACCGACCCCGGCCCATCGGTCGCGCCCCTCGAGCCCGACGCCGACGACCTCGCCGCCGTCGCGCACCTGCTCGCGGGCGCCGAGCGTCCCGTCCTCGTGCTCGGCACCGACGTCTGGTCCGACCACGCCGAGGAGGCGGCGCTGCGCTTCGTCACCGAGACCGGCGTGCCCGTCATCGCCAACGGCATGGGACGCGGCGTCGTCCCCGGCGGGCACCCGCAGCTGGTCACCAAGGCCCGCTCCGTGGCGTTCGGCCGGTGCGACCTCGCGGTCGTCGTCGGCACGCCGCTGGACTTCCGGCTCGGCTACGGCGTCTTCGGCGGCAAGGAGGGCGCCCCGCAGGCCCAGGTGGTGCACCTGGCCGACTCCCCCGGCCAGGTCTCGACACACGCCGTCACCGCCGCCACCGCGTCGGGCGACCTCACCCGCGTGCTCGACGGGGTCCTCGCGGCGCTCCAGTCGGCGTCCGGCAGCCGTCCGGACTGGTCGGGTTGGCTGTCGACGCTGCAGGACCAGGTCGCGTCGGCCATCGAGCGCGACTCGGCGCTGCTCACCGCCGAGGCCGATCCGGTGCACCCCGCCCGCATCTACGGCGAGCTGCTCCCCCGGCTCGCGGACGACGCCGTCGTGATCGGCGACGGCGGCGACTTCGTGTCGTTCGCCGGCAAGTTCGTCGAGCCGCAGCGTCCCGGCGGTTGGCTCGACCCCGGCCCCTACGGCTGCCTGGGTGCCGGTCTCGGCGCGGCGATGGCCGCCCGCATCGCGCGCCCGTCGAGCCAGGTCGTGCTGCTGCTCGGCGACGGCGCCGCCGGCATGTCGCTCGTCGACGTCGACACGCTCGTGCGCCACGACCTCCCCGTCGTGATGATCGTGGGCAACAACGGCGCGTGGGGCCTGGAGAAGGGCCCGATGCAGATGCTCTACGGCTACGACGTGGCCGCCGACCTCACCCCCGGCACCCGCTACGACCAGGTGGTCACCGCGCTGGGCGGCGGTGGCGAGACCGTCACCGACCCGCGCCAGATCGGGCCGGCGCTCGACCGCGCGTTCGCCTCGGGCGTCCCGTACCTGGTCAACGTCATCACCGACGTCGAGGCCGCCTACCCGCGCAGCACCACCGGCATCTGATGCTCGAGGTCCGGCTCGCGCACCCGTCCGAGCCCGAGACGGCAGGGGCGCTCACCGCGTCGGTCTACGCCGTCGAGGGGTACCTGACGCGACCCGACGGCTCGCCGGACGAGCACTACCGCGGCGAGCTCGCCGACGGACGTCGCCGCGAGCGCGACGCCGAGCTGGTCGTGGCGGTCGACGACGGCGAGCTGGTCGGCACCGTCACCTGGTGCCCGCCGGGGTCGCCCATGCGCGAGGTGGCCACCACGGACCGGCAGGGCGAGGTGCGGATGCTGGCGGTCGCGCGGTCGGCCCGCGGTCGCGGCGTCGCGCGGGCGCTCGTCACCTGGTGCCTGGACCGCGCCGACGAGCAGGGGCTCGACGAGGTCGTGCTGTGCTCGCTGCAGGAGATGACCGCGGCCCACGCGCTCTACACCGGGTTCGGGTTCCGCCGCGACCCCGTGCTGGACTGGGCGCCGATGCCCGGCGTCGACCTGATCGGCTTCCGGCGCGACGTCCACCTCCAGGGAGCCCCATGAGCATCACCGCCGGCCAGAGCGCCAGCGTCGACCACGTCGTCACCGACGACGACACCGCCCTCGCGCTCGGCAGCGGCGACCTCCCCGTGCTGGGCACGCCGCGCCTGGTCGCCTGGTGCGAGGAGGCGACGTGCGCGGCCATCGCGACCGAGGTCGACGGCGCGTCGTCGTCGGTGGGCACCCGCGTCGACGTCGAGCACGTCGCGGCCAGCGCCGTCGGCACCACCGTGACCGCGACCGCCGCCGTCACCGACGTCGACGGACGCCTGGTCTCGTTCGAGGTCGTCGCCCGCGACGACGCCGGCCAGGTGGTCGCCCACGGCCGCGTCCGCCGCGTCGTCGTCCGTCGCGAGCCCTTCCTCGCCCGCCTCACCCGCCCCTGACCTCCCACCCGGCCCACGCCCGGCCCCTCTCTCGCGTCGAGGTCCGAGTTGCTCAACGCATCGAGTCGCGGTGCGTCGCACCACTCGGACGTCGACGGGCGAGACGAGCACGCGACGGCCTCGCGAGGGCGTGTGGGACGATGGGGGCGTACGTCCCCGACCGCGGGGAGACACCCCGACGAGGAGGACCCATGGGCAAGACCGGTCGCAAGCGTCGTGCGCGTCGCAAGAAGAACGCGAACCACGGCAAGCGCCCCAACGCGTGAACCACCCGGCACCACCGGTGCCGGACGACGAAGGCCCCCGCAGCACGTGCTGCGGGGGCCTTCGTCGTGGTGGGCGGTGTCAGTCGCGCGGCGGCTCAGGATCGGCCGACGAGAAGCCGGACTCGGTCCAGCTGTGCTCGGTGTAGGTGTGCTCGGAGATCTCGACGCGGACGGTGCGGATCGACGTCAGCACACGGTCGCGCAGCGGCGCCGGGGCGCTCTCGGTGCACGAGCGGGCGACGAGGTTCTTCACCATCCGCTCGAGGTCGAACGCCGTGAGGCAGGGCTCGCAGTCGGCGATGTGGGCGTGGATCTCGTCCCAGCTGGCCTCGTCGAGCTCGCGGTCGATGAACAGGTACAGCGAGTCGAGGGCGCGGACGCAGTCGGGGCCGTGGTCGCTCATGCGCTCTCCCCCGCCCCGGTGACGGCCATGCCGCGGTCGCGGGCGTAGTCCGACAGCATCTCGCGGAGCTGGCGGCGTCCACGGTGCAGGCGCGACATCACGGTGCCGATGGGGGTGCCCATGATCTGGGCGATCTCCTTGTACGGGAAGCCCTCGACGTCGGCGAGGTAGACCGCGTACCGGAAGTCCTCGGGCAGCTTCTGCAGCGCGTCCTTGACGTCGCTGTCGGGGAGGTGCTCGAGCGCCTCCATCTCGGCGGACTTCAGGCCCGACGAGGTGTGCGACTCCGCCGCGGCCAGCTGCCAGTCCTCGACCTGCTCGGTCATCGACTGCTGCGGCTGGCGCTGCTTCTTGCGGTAGGAGTTGATGTACGTGTTCGTGAGGATGCGGTACAGCCAGGCCTTGAGGTTGGTGCCGGGCTTGAACTGGTGGAACGCGCTGTACGCCTTGGCGAACGTCTCCTGGACGAGGTCCTCGGCATCGGCGGGGCTGCGCGTCATCCGCAGACCGGCGGAGTAGAGCTGGTCGAGGAAGGGAAGGGCGTCGCGCTCGAAGCGCAGCGCACGGTCCTCGGGCGTCTCGGTGGCGACGTCGATCTCGACGTCGGCGGGCGTGTCGAGGGCCGCCGTGGCGGTCGAGTCAGTGGGTTCGGTCATCGCGCTCAAGCGTACTCCCGCACCCTCGTGGCGACATGTCGGCGCGGATCTGACGGTCTGCAGCACGGTCGTCGCTCCTCTCCGGGGCTGGTGTGGTGTGTCACCAGGCAGAACCGGGGAGCGGCGCCCTTTGTTCCGTCGACGTCGGGGGCGGCTCAGCGCCGCGGCGGGGTGACCCGGGCGACGAAGGCCGCGGCCTTCTCGACGAGCAGGTCGAGCACCGCGGACTGGTCGAGCGGGTCGCTGCGTCGCACCTTGAACCCGTGGTCGGCGCCCTCGATGGCGTCGACGCCGAGACCGACGGGCATCTCGACCGGTGCGCCGAACGGGTCGCGTCCCCCTTGCAGGACGCGCAGCGGCAGCCCCGTGTCGAGCTCGTCGGCGCGGCTCTTCTCGGGCTTGCCCGGAGGGTGCAGCGGGAACGCCAGGGCGAGGACGCCGACGGCACCGACGCGACGACCCGTGCGGCACGCGACGCGGGCGCCCGCGCTGCGTCCGCCCGCGACCAGCGGCACGCGGGGGCGGGTGCGGTCGAGCATCGCGACGAAGCACTCGTCGAGGACGGCGGGCGCGGGGGCGATGCCCCGACCGGCACCCACCCAGGGCATCTCGACCAGGACCACCGTGACGTCGTGGTGCACCAGCCCGGTGGCGAGCGCGGCGAGGTCGCGGGCGTCGATGCCGCCGCCGGCCCCGTGGGTGAGCGCCAGGTTGGCGCGCGGGCGGGGCGAGCGGTGCGTGACCAGTCGTCCGGGGCCGTGCGGGGTGGGCACGGTCCGGACCTCGGGTGCGGCCACCTCAGCCGGCCTCGAGGACGTCGGCCGGCACGTCGCTGAGCGGGATCGGGTCGACGAGCTCGGGGCCCTCGTTGCGGACGTTGTTGACCGCCCGCGAGACGGGGAACGCCTCGAGCCGCCCGGGGGCGGCGGGCACCAGCATCGAGGCGACGTCGTCGGTGTCGGTGACGCCGGGGTCGAGCCAGCGGGCGTGGTCGGACCGCTCGAGCAGCAGCGGCATGCGGTCGTGCAGGCGGCCGATGTCGTCCTCGGCCGTGGTGGTGAGGATGGTGAACGACCACAGCCACGGGTCGTCGTCGTCGGACGCCGACGGGTCGCGCCACAGCTCGTACAGGCCGGCCATCGCGAGCACGCCGCCGTCGGACGGGCGGATGAAGAACGGCTGCTTGACCGGCTTGCCCTTGGCGTCGCGCGCGGAGCTGGCGTACCACTCGTAGTAGCCGTCGGCGGGGACGAGGGCGCGCCGCGACGCGAAGGCCTTGCGGAACGAGGGCTTCTCGGCGGCCGTCTCGAGGCGGGCGTTGATCATCCTGTTGCCGATCGAGGGGTCCTTGGCCCAGCTGGGCACCAGCCCCCAGCGGGCGAGCTGCAGGCGACGCACGGGCGCGGCGTCGGGCTCGCCGCGCGGCGCCCGGGCGAGCACCACCGGGACGTGCTTGGTGGGCGCGACGTTGTAGTCGACCGCGACCGGTGGGACCCAGGCGGAGGGGTCGACGTCGAACTCGTCGACGAGGTCGTCACCCGCCCGGCTGCTGGCGTACCTCCCGCACATGGCAGCAGCCTCCCACACGCGTCCGACAGCCACGGGCAGCGTCGGCGCACCCCCTCCCACCGGGGTGCAGCGACGGACTCATGGTGCCCGCCGCGAGCCGTCCGCGTGGGCGAACGACCGCAGATGGCCCGGACGGGCCATGGACGTGGAGCGGTCCCCGCCGCCCGCCTCCCCCCGAGCCCGACGACGGGGACCCGTCTGTGGTGGGTGGGCCACCCCGACCAGGAGGCACGCGTCGGCTGGTCCCGAGACCCAGCCGCTGTCGTGCCTCCCCCCGACGGTCGGGGCGGCCCCGTGCTACCGCGCGAGCTGCCCGAGCAGGCTCGTCGCGGAGTCCTCGTCGGCCGGGAGCGGCAGCGTCGTCACCGACGCGATGCCGCCGAGCCGGCGGGCACGGGTGCGCAGCAGCGTCGCCACCGCGGCGGCCGCGTCGTCGACGTGCGCGGTGCGCTCGACCAGCGCGACGGTGCGCAGCTCCCCGAGCTGCGCGATCGTCTCGGCCCCGTCGAACACGGTGCGCACGAGCGTGGCGGCCTCGAGCATCGTGAGCGAGCGCAGCAGGGGCGGCACCCCGGCGGCGGGCGTCGGCAGGTCGGCGATCACGAGGGCGTGCGTCTCGGTGGCCGACGTGCAGTCGCGACGGGCCACGCGGTACACGTCGGCCAGGCGCGAGCGCAGGTGCTGGCTGGTGGCCAGGCCCGTGAGCGGGTCCTCGCACGACACGGTCTCGAGGTGCGCGGCGCTGGCCTCGGCCCAGCCGGTGCCGAGGGCGCGTGCGACCTCGTAGGCCGGCTCCTCGCCGACCAGGCGGTCGTAGACGCCCTCGAGGTCGCTGTACAGCCGCCGCAGCGGGGTCCCGTCGGCGCCCGCGCTCGCTCCCACCTCGAGCGCGACCACCTCCGCGAGGCCGGACTCGTGGACGTCGCCCCCGACGGCGTCCTCGAGCAGCTGGACGCGCTCGGCGTCGATCCCCGTGCGCCGCGCCCCCTGCGGTGCACCGTGTGCTGTGGACTCGTTCACGACGCCTCCCGGCCGTTGCTGCGGGTGCCCTGTGCATCCGCTCTCAGGACAAGGACGCGCGACCACCGGGATCGTGACGCGGTTTTCGGAATCTTTTTCCTCCCGATCCGCGTCCCGTCCAGATGAGGGAGATATGTCGCGGTCTGCCCCTGTGGGGTACCCCTTTCGTATGGTGGGTCCAGGACTCACCAGGGAACGAGCCATGACCGACCAGGACGCGCCGGCGCAGCCGGGTGACGACGAGCTCATCGCCGCCGTCCGCTCCGGCGACCTCTCGTCCTACGGGCTGCTGTTCTCGCGGCACCAGGAGGCCGCGCACCGCCTCGCCCGCCAGCTGACCCGGGGTGGCGCCGACGCGGACGACCTCGTGGCCGGGTCGTTCGAGAAGGTGATGGACCAGCTGCGGGCCGGCAAGGGCCCCGACGTGGCGTTCCGCGCCTACCTGCTCACCGCGATGCGCCGGCTGCACGTCGACGGCATCCGGGCGGTCTCCAAGGTCCGCCCCACCGAGGACGCCGACCTCGACCGCGGCGTCGACTTCGACGACGCGCCGCTGGCCGCGTTCGAGCAGGGCACCGCCGCCGCGGCGTTCGCCTCGCTGCCCGAGCGCTGGCAGACCGTGCTGTGGCACCTCGACGTCGAGGGCGAGAAGCCCGCCGCCGTCGCACCGATCCTCGGCATGAGCGCCAACAGCGTCTCGGCGCTGGCCTACCGCGCACGGGAGGGCCTGCGCCAGGCCTACCTGCAGCAGCACCTCCGCGAGGAGGCCGACGACGCGCACCAGTGGGCCATCGGCAACCTCGGCGCGTACGTCCGCAAGGGTCTGTCGCGGCGCGACCAGGCCAAGGTGCGCGAGCACCTCGACGGCTGCGCGCGCTGCACCGCGGTCTACCTCGAGCTGAGCGAGGTCAACTCCGACCTCGGCGCCATCGTCGCCCCCGCGGTCCTCGGCGCCGCCGCGGCCGGCTACCTGGGCGGCGGCGGATCGACGGCGATGGCGGTCCTCGGCGGCTGGTGGTCGTCCACCCGGGGCTGGGTCGCGGGCAGCACCACCCACACGGTCGCCGCCGTGGCCGGGGCCGCGGCCGTCGCGACCCTCGCCGGCGGCCTGGTCTTCGTCGCCGTCACCGGCGGGGCCGACGACGTCGCGTCCACCCCCTCCTCGCAGTCCGACGGCGACGGGTCGTCCGGCGACGCGTCCGGGCCGGACTCCCAGGCGCCCGGCACCACGCCCGGCCTGCCGGGAGCGACCCCTCCCGGCACCTCCCCCAGTGCGCTCCCTCCCACGCTCCCCGGCGCCACGCCCCCGGGCTCGACCCCCGCCCCCGACACCTCCGGCCAGGGCGGCTCCCCCGGCTCGAGCGACGGGTCGCCCTCCGACGACGGGTCCGGGGACGGCTCCGGTGACGGCTCGGCCGACGGCTCCGGCGACGGCTCGGGCGACGGCGCGACCGGTGACGGCCAGGGCAGCCCCGACCCCACGTCGCCCGGCGACCCCGACCTGGGGGCGAGCGGGTCGGTGAGCGCGTCGGTCGGCGACGACGCCATCACCGTCACCTGGGACGCGGTGCCCCGCGCCCGCGGCTACGACGTCTACCGCAGCGCCGCACCGCAGGCGGGTGCCGGACGGTTCGGCGTGCGTGCCGCGCTCGCCACCGACGCCGCGGCCACCCTGGTCAACACCGACGGGCCGCTCACCCGCCGGTCCCTCGACGACGAGCCGGTCGACGCCGGCAGCTACGTGTACACCGTGCGCGCGGTGCGCGGCGACGAGCTCGGACCGGGCACCAGCCAGACCGCGCGCGACTGGCAGGGCCGGCTGGTGGGGCGCGGGGCGGTGCGCACCACGGTGACCGGTGGCGGCAGCTCCCTGTGCCTGGGCGCGTCGGGCGGCCGACTGGCCCTCGTCGCGTGCGCCGACTCCCCCGCCGTCGTGCTGCGGGGCGGGATGATCCGCGTCGGCGACCGGTGCGCCGCCGCCGACGGCGACGTCGTCGAGCTCCGCAGCTGCGACCCCGCGTCGGCCGCCCAGCGCTGGAGCCTGCGCGCCGCCGAGCCCGCCGGCACCCGTGTGGTCGCCGCGTCCGGCCTGGTGCTCCGACAGAGCGGCGACTCCCTCGTCCTGGTCACGGCCTCGACGTCGTCCAAGCCGCGCGAGACCCGCCCCGAGCGGTTCCGCGTGCCCGGCCGAGACGGCGTCGACCCCGGTGTCCCCGAGTCCGACGACCCACCCCTGACCGCACCCGCGAACGTCTTCCTCGCCGCGAAGGGCGACGCCGTCACCGTCACCTGGACCGGCGTCGACGACCCCGACGGCTACGTCGTCCGCCGCGACGGCACCGCGGTGTCCGGGCGGCTCGCCGACGGCGCCACGTCGTTCACCGACTCGTCCGTGCCGGACGGTCTGCACGTCTACACCGTGACCGCCGTCCGCGACGACGACACCCGGACGTCCGACGAGGTCGAGGTGGCCGTCGGCCGCACCCGGTACGGCGTGCTGAGGTTCCACGACGACTACGCGGGCGGCGCCTGGTGCGTCGACGCGTCGGGCGGCGTCAGCGTCCAGCGCTGCGCCGGGGCGACGATGTGGAGCTTCTACGCCGACGGCACGATCCGCGACGGTCGCCTGTGCCTGCTGGCACCGGGACGCGACGTGACGCTCGGCTCGTGCGAGGGGGCCACCACGTGGGCGGACTCGGTGGCGCCGCGGTTCGGCGGGGTGTTCCTCGTCGCCGACCGGCGCGACGTCCTCGACGCGAACGGCGGCATCGTGCGCGCGGGCGTCGACCTGATCGCCTACCCGGCCAAGCGCGACCCCACCTCGGCCCCGGGCAACGACAACCAGCGGTTCACCCTTCCGGGCCGTGTCGACGCGCCGTCCGACACGCGGTGACGGTGCGGCGGCGCGCGGGCTGCGATAGGAATGGGGCATGACACTGCTGCGCGTCGTCGCCCGCCCCATGCTCGCCTCGATCTTCGTCGTGGGCGGGCTCAACGAGATCCGCAACGCCAAGGCGATGGCCCCCGCGGCCAAGCCGGTGACCGACAAGATCGTGCCGCCGATCGCCCGGGCGGTGCCGCAGGCCCCGATCCCCACCGACGAGGCCACGCTGGTGCGCCTCAACGGCGCCGTCGAGCTGATCGGCGGGCTCGCGCTGGCCACCGGTCGGTTCCCGCGCTTCTCGGCCCTCGCCCTCGCCTCGAGCCTGGTGCCGGTGACGTTCGCCGGTCACCGCTACTGGGAGGAGACCGACCCGGGCACGCGCCAGAACCAGAAGATCCACTTCCTCAAGAACGCCTCGATCCTGGGCGGGCTGCTGCTGTCGAGCCTCGACCCCGAGCCGCAGAAGAAGGTCTGGCCGCGTCGCGCCAAGGACCGCACCGTCGACCTCACCCACCGGGCCGTCGACGCCGTGCAGGACCTGCGTCCCTGACGTCATAGGGTCGGTCGCGTGACCTCGACCTGGCCCGCACCGCACGCCTCCGGCCCCGTCGACGCGACGGTCGCCCTGCCGGGGTCGAAGTCGCTGACCAACCGTGCGCTGCTGCTCGCCGCGATCGCCGACGGGCCGTCGGTCCTGACGCGCCCGCTGCGCTCGCGCGACACCGAGCTGATGGCCGGTGCCGTGCGCGCGCTCGGCGGCGCGGTCGACGACGTGCCCGGTTCGGACGCCTGGCGCGTCACCCCGCTGTCGACCGGCTCGCCCGTCGACGCCGACGTCGACTGCGGCCTGGCGGGCACCGTCATGCGCTTCGTGCCCCCCGTGGCCGCCCTCGTGAGCGGCGACGTGCGCCTCGACGGCGACCTCTACGCCCGCGAGCGTCCGATGGGCACCGTGCTCGAGGCCCTGCGCTCGCTCGGCGTCACTGTGGACGACGACGGCCGAGGAGCCCTGCCGTTCACCGTCCGCGGCGCCGGTCGCGTGCGCGGCGGCGTCGTGACGATCGACGCGTCCGCCTCCAGCCAGTTCGTCTCCGCGCAGCTGCTGGCCGGGGCCCGCTACGACGAGGGCGTCGACGTGCGGCACGACGGCAAGCCGGTGCCGTCCATGCCCCACGTCGAGATGACGCTCACCGAGCTGCGCCGCCGCGGCGTCGAGGTCGACGACTCCGAGCCGAACCGCTGGGTGGTGCGGCCCGGCCCGGTCGCCGCGCTCGACACCGCCCTCGAGCCCGACCTCTCCAACGCCGGCGCCTTCGTCGCCGCCGCCCTCGTCACCGGCGGCACCGTGCGCGTCCAGGGCTGGCCCGACCGCACCGACCAGGCCGGCGACCGCTGGCGCGAGCTCGCCGCCTCCTTCGGCGCCGACGTCGAGGTGCAGGACGGCACCCTGGTCGTCACCGCGTCCGGCCGGCCCGCCGGTCTCGACGTCGACCTCCACGACGAGGGCGAGCTCGCGCCCGTCGTCGCCGCGGTGTGCGCCGTGGCCGACGGTCCGTCCCGCCTGCGCGGCATCGCCCACCTGCGCGGCCACGAGACCGACCGGCTCGCCGCGATCGTCGCCGAGGTCACCCGGCTCGGGGGCGAGGCCACCGAGACCGACGACGGCCTCGAGATCCACCCCCGGCCGCTGCACGCCGCCCAGCTGCTCACGTACGCCGACCACCGGATGGCTCACGCCGCCGCGGTCCTGGGCCTCGCGGTGCCGGGCGTCGTGGTCCGCGACGTCGAGACCACGGCCAAGACGTTCCCCGGGTTCGCCGACTACTGGGCGACGGTCTTCGGGTGAGCCGGCCACGATGAGCCGCCGCGACGACGACCACGAGCGCTTCGAGCGCCCCCGCCGACGCACGCGTCCGCGCACCAAGGACCGCCCCGACTACGGGGAGGCCGAGGTGGGGCGTGTCGTGACGATCGACCGCGGCCGGTACACGCTCCTGGTCGGCGACGGCGAGCAGGAGCGGGCGGTCACCGCGATGAAGTCGCGCTCGATCGGGCGCAAGGGCGTCGTGGTCGGCGACCTCGTCAAGGTCGTGGGCGACACGAGCGGCGAGACCGACACCCTCGCCCGCATCGCCGAGGTCGAGGACCGCGCCACCGTGCTGCGCCGCACCGCCGACGACACCGACCCCGTCGAGCGGGTCATCGTCGCCAACGCCGACCAGCTCGTCGTCGTCACGGCGCTGGCCGACCCCGAGCCACGCCCGCGGATGATCGACCGCTGCCTGGTGGCCGCGTTCGAGGCGGGCATGAAGCCGCTCGTGTGCCTCACCAAGTCCGACCTCGCCCCCGCCGACGACCTCCTCGACGCACTTCGCCCGCTCGCGGTGGAGGTGCTCGTGACGCGCGTGCTGCCCGGGGGCGGCATCGAGGGCCTCGACGACGTCCGCGCCGCGCTGGAGGGCCACACGAGCGTGCTGGTGGGCCACAGCGGCGTCGGCAAGTCGACGCTCGTCAACGACCTCGTCCCCGAGGCGCACCGCAGCACCAGCTTCGTCAACGCCGTCACCGGTCGCGGACGGCACACGTCCACGTCGGCCATCGCGCTGCGGCTGCCCGGCGACGGCTGGATCGTCGACACCCCCGGCGTGCGGTCGTTCGGCCTGGCGCACGTCGACCCCGACCGTCTGGTCGACGCGTTCGAGGACCTCGCCGACGTCGTCAGCGGGTGCTCGCGCGGGTGCGCGCACACCGCCGACGACCCCGAGTGCGCGCTCGACACCGCCGTGGCGGACGGGACGCTCGACCCGGCTCGCGTCGACTCGTTCAGGCGGCTGCTCGCCAGCCTGACGGCGCCGTACTAGTTGGTCCGGCTGTAGTCGACCGAGCCGGTGGGGTTCCAGACGGCGCGGGCGCCCTTGTCGCCGACCTGGTAGGTCAGCACGCCCACGCCGATTGCCACCACCGCGAGGACGACGGCCAGCAGGTGGCCGACCACGGCGCGGTCGAGGCGGGACGCGGCGACGACGAGCACCGCCACCACCGACAGCACGATCAGCGCGATGAAGAGCCGGTCGCCCAGTCGGGCGTGCTCGTCGACGAGCTCGCCGGTGGGGTTGCCCTCCAGCTGGCTCGAGATCGCGCGCTCCAGGGCCTCGCCGCTCTGCGTGGCGACCCACGCGCTGATCGTGGCGACCACGGCGATCGCGGCGATGGGCCAGCGCAGCGCACGGCGCCAGCGGGACACCAGGTGGGCGACGGAGAGCAGCGCGGCGAGCGGTGCGAGCACGACGACGGCGTGCACCACGAGCGGGTGGAGGGGAAGTCCGTCGAGCTGGTCGAACACGCGGGGCTCCTCGAGATCGGCGTGCCCGGCGGCACGTGTCGTCACAGGGTACGGGGGTCGCCCACTAGCCTGTGGCCATGGCGCACTCGCACACCGACGACCTCCGCCTCGCGCACGTGCTCGCCGACAACGCCGATGCGATCTCGATGGAGCACTTCCTCTCGGCCGACCTCCAGGTCTCCACCAAGCCCGACACGACGTGGGTGACGCAGGCCGACCAGGCCGTCGAGGAGGCCATCCGGCGCACGCTCAAGAGCGCCCGCACCCGCGACGCCGTCCTCGGCGAGGAGCAGGGCGAGCAGCAGGGCTCGGTCGAGGGCAACCGCACGTGGATCGTCGACCCGATCGACGGCACGTCCAACTACGTCCGCGGCGTCCCCGTCTGGGCGACCCTGATCGCGATCGCCGAGGAGGGCGAGGTCGTCGCGTCGTGCGTGTCGGCACCCGCGCTCGGACGACGCTGGTGGGCCTCGGCCGGCGGCGGCGCCTGGACGGGCAAGTCGCTGATGTCGGCGCGCGCCTGCCGGGTCTCGCAGGTCGACCGGCTCGAGGACGCGTCGTTCTCGTACGCCTCGCTCGGCGGCTGGGAGGAGATCGGGCGGCTGCAGGAGTTCACCGCGATGACGCGGCGCTGCTGGCGCACCCGCGGCTACGGCGACTTCTGGTCGTACATGCTGCTCGCCGAGGGCGCCGTCGACGTCGCCGCCGAGCCCGAGCTCAACGTGTGGGACATGGCCGCGCTGGACGTGATCGTCCGCGAGGCCGGCGGCACGTTCACCGGGCTGGACGGGCGCCCGGGGCCGTGGGGCGCCAACGCGCTCGCGTCCAACACCCACCTGCACGAGGCGGCGATGGCCTACCTCGGGCACTTCCCCGACGACTCCGAGGCCGGCTGGCAGCCGCCCCGCACCCCCCGCGCCGACAACGTCCACGACCTCGCGTCGCGCCGCCGCGACTCCTGACGCGCCCCTGATCCCGGGAGCTGTCGGTGCCTCACAGGCCCATGGCCCTGTGAGGCACCGACAGCTCCGGGATCAGGGGGCGTGGACGGGCGCGTGCTCGAGGTCGCGCACCGAGCGCGAGCACAGCGCGAGACCGACCACCACGACGAGCGCCACCGAGCAGCCGACCATCACCGCGCGCTCGCCGAAGAGCGCGGCGAGCGGCCCGGCCAGGAGCTGGCCCGCCGGGATCGCGACGAACGAGCCGAGCGCGTCGTAGGACGTCACGCGGCTCAGCACCTCGTTGGGCACGTGCTCCTGCATCGCGGTGGACCAGCCGATGCTGAACACCTCGATGCCGGCGCCCGACACCAGCGAGACCGCGACGAGCAGCCAGACCGACGGGGCCAGGCCGAGGACGGCCATCGGGAGCACCATCGCCGAGACCGCGACCATCCCGATACGCAGCGGGTGGCGCAGGGTCACCTTGAGCAGCACCACGGACATGAGCAGGAACCCCACGGCCTCGACGCTCAGCGAGAGCCCCCACGCCCGCTCGCCGACGGTGTCGCGCGCGACCACCGGGCCGAGCGTCAGGAAGCCGATCGACTCGAGCATGTTCATCACGCCGAACGCGGCGACGACCACCCAGACCCACGTCAGGCCGGTGAAGGCCGACCAGCCCTCGCGGAGGTCGGCGAGCATCGACTCCGCCGGGCCGGTGGACGCCCGGGGCAGCCGCAACCGCGTCGTGCACGCCGCCGCGACGAGGAACGACACCGCGTCCACGGCGATCGCCCACCCCGAGCCGACCGAGACCACCAGCAGCGCGGCCACGCTCGGTCCGAGGATGTAGGTGCCGTGGCGCGAGAACCCGAGGACGGCGTTGGCCTGCTGCAGGTCGGACCGCTCGACGATCATCGGCACCACCGAGTTGGTGGCCGGGAACGTGAACGCCGCGACGGTGCCGTTGACGGCCTCGACCACCGCGAGGCTCCAGACCTCGGCGTGCCCGCTGATGAGCAGCCAGGCGGCGACGCCCTGCGTCAGCCCGGTGAGCAGGTTCGACACCACCAGCACCTGGCTGCGCGAGAGCCGGTCGGAGACCACGCCGCCGACGAGCATGAACGCGGCCATCGGGATGCTGCGCGCGGCGAGCACGATGCCGAGCGCGGACGCCGAGGCGGAGATGTCCAGCACGGCGAACGCGAGCGCCACCGGCACCATCGACGAGCCGAGGAACGAGGCGGTGCGCGCGGCGAAGAACCAGCGGAACGCCGCGATCCGCAGCGGTGCGGGGACGGTGGTCACGCCTGCTCCCCCGGCACGACGTCGCGCATCGCGAAGAGCGCGGCGGTCATGTTCACGCGGACGGTGCCGTCCGTCCGCGGCGGGCGTGCCGCGGCGTGCAGGCGGGACGCGGCGGCGTCGACCTGCTCCATCACCTCGGCCCACACCTCGGGCTCGACCCACAGGTCGGCGTCGGTCGAGCTCGTCCTGCCGGGCGTCCGCAGCGCACCGCGACGCACCATCTCGGCGGCGAGCGCCTGGAGGTACAGCGGGAAGTCGTCGTCCTCGACGGGCCGCAGCGGCGTGGCGGCGTCCCACGGGTGCCGGTAGCGCTTGGCCGTGCCGCCCCGGATCGTCTCGGTGCCCGCCACGACCACCTGGCCGGCGGCGGCGAGCGTGCGCAGGTGGTACGACGCGTTGGCCTGCGTGATGCCCAGCTCGCGGGCGACCTCGGCGGCGCTCAGCTCGGCGCCGGTGAGCAGCGAGAGGATCTGGAGCCGCACGGGGTGCGCGAGCGCCCGCAGGGACGCGACGTCGTCAGCCATGCGCCGAGTCTGCGCCCGCGGACGACCAACCGTCAAGCAGTTCTTTGGGGGTCACCCTCGGACTCGGACGCCGGGGTGCGGCCGCGGTACCAGAGCGCCAGCAGGCGCGGCGCCAGCAGCAGCGCGGCGAGGTCGAACCAGCCGTATCCCCCGGCGGCCCCGGACGGCGGGTTGCCGATCGGGACGATCCCCGTGGGGTCGTACGGCTGCCACTCCCAGGTGCCCACTGCCGTGCCGACGATCTCGAGGTACGACACGACGAGGAACGCCCCCACGTAGAGCCCGCGGTTGGGGCCCCACAGCAGGAAGCCCACCAGGCACGCGAACCAGAACGCGCCCAGCGCGTCCACGCGGTCGGTGCCCACCAGGCCCCACAGCGCCCAGGCGCCCCCGACCGCCACGACCGTCCAGGCGAGCCGCACCTGGTGCCGCCGCACCCACAGCGTGCGCCCCACCCCGAGCGCCGCGAGGTACACCAGTCCGTGGCCCGGAGGGACGTAGAGGGGGACGTTGTCGAACCGGTAGGTGTACACCTCGAGGAACGGCGAGAACGTGTACTCCACGGCCGTCGCGAACACCACGACGACGAGCACCTGGGCCCGCACGAGCGGCGTCTCGCGCCGCAGCGCCAGCGCGAGGGCCAGCCAGGTCAGGACGCCGAGCAGTCGCTGGGTCCAGATCGTGCCGGTGGCGTCGATCCCGAGCACCACCGTGATCCACCCCATCACGGCGACCGGCATGCCCCGAGTCTGCCAGGAGCGGGATCGTCCGTCCGACTCTGGCCGCGACGGGTCCGACGGCCCTACCATCACGGCACGACCCACCCACTGGAGGAACCATGCGCGTGAGCGACGTCCTGACGTCCAAGGGCAGCACCGCCGTCTACACGATCGCGCCGGACGCGACCGTCGCCGAGCTCCTCGACACGTTCGCGGCCCACGACGTCGGTGCCCTGGTGGTGAGCGAGGACGGCACGTCGCTGGCCGGCGTGGTCTCCGAGCGCGACGTGGTGCGCAAGCTGCGCCACGTCGAGTCGCCGAACGAGCAGAGCGTCGCCTCGATCATGACGGCCGGTGCCGACGTGTACACGTGCACGTCCTCGGACTCGTTCTCCTCGCTGATGAGCGTGATGACCGAGCACCGGGTGCGCCACGTGCCGGTCGTCGACGACGGCCAGATCACGGGGGTGCTCTCGATCGGCGACGCGGTCAAGTACCGCATGGGCGAGCTGGAGTTCGAGCGCGACCAGCTCAGCGGGTACGTCGCGGGCGGCTGAGCCCGGGTCGGTGGCACCATGACGCGGTGAGCACCAGGACGACCGTCGCGCTCGTGGCCCTCGGCGGCGCCCTCGGGGCACTCGCACGCTGGGCCTCGCCCTGGCCGACGCTGGTCACCAACGTGCTCGGGTGCCTGGTGATGGGCGCCCTCGTGGTCGCGCTCGAGCGACGGATGCCCGGACGCTGGGCCCGTCCGCTGCTCGCCGTGGGCTTCCTCGGCGGCTACACGACCTTCTCGGCGTACACGGTGGACGTCGCCCGCCCGCTGGTGGACGGCGACGCCGGCGACGCGCTCGTCCACCTGGTGGCCACGCCCGTCGCGGCCGTCCTCGCCGTCGCCGTGGGCGTGCTGGTCGCCCGTCGGCTCGTCCCCGCGAGGGACGGGACGTGACGGCCCTGCTGGTGCTCGCCGGCGGCGTGGTCGGCGCCCCGGCCCGCTACCTGCTCGACGTCGCGCTGACGAGGGCCTGGGGCCGTCCGCGCGGGATGCCCGTGGGGATCCTGACGGTGAACGTCCTGGGCTCGTTCGCGCTCGGTCTCGTCGTCGGCTCCGGGCTCGGCCCGTCCTGGGAGGTGCTGCTCGGCACCGGCTTCTGTGGGGCCTTCACCACCTGGTCGACGCTGGCGCTCGAGCTGTGGGCGGCCGTCGAGCGACGCGCGGTGGTGTCCGCGGCCGCGAACCTGGGGCTCTCCCTGGTCGTGGGCGTGGCGGGCGCTTGGGGCGGGTTGGTCCTCGCGACGGGCTGACCGAACGTCCATGCTGGACCGGTGCCGCCCCCGACCCGCATCCCCGACGCCGAGCTGAGCTGGCGCTTCTCGCGCTCGTCCGGCCCGGGAGGTCAGTCGGTCAACACGACCGACTCGCGCGTGGAGATCCGCTGGGACCTCGCCAGCAGCAGCGTGCTGTCCGACGCCGAGCGGGACCGGGCGACGACGCGTCTGGGCGGACGCCTGGTCGACGGCGTGCTCGTCGTGACCGCGGAGGAGCACCGCTCGCAGCTGCGCAACCGCGAGGCCGCGCGCGCCCGGCTGGAGGCCCTGGTCGCCGACGCGGTCCGGCCGTCGCGCCACCGCCGGCCCACCCGTCCGACCAAGGGCTCGCAGCGGCGACGCCTGGACTCCAAGACACGCCGCGGCGAGACCAAGCGCCTCAGGCGCCCGCCGGACTGATCAGGGCGACTCGTCCCGCTTCGTCCGTTCGGACCAGGCGCCGCGACGGGTCCGTGACCAAAATTGACTAACTCGCCCCATTGCGTTTGACGGTCGGTGTCCCTGATCTTTGACTCTAGTCACAACATCAGCAGTCATTCTGAGGGAGAACCACCATGACCAAGCGCATCGCGACCACCCTGACCGTCCTCGCCGCGACCCTCGTCCTGGCGGCTCCGGCCTCGCTGACCGCGAACGCCGCGTCCGACGGTGGCTCGGTCGACATCGCCCGCGGCAAGTACGGCTGCTGCTGAGCGACTAGGGACTGAGCACCCGCGGCGAGGGGGATCGCCGGCTCGACTGCGTGTCCGCCGTGGCGTGCACGACCCGTGTCGGGCGGACGCCCGCCGCCCTGACCGAGCGCCGCAGCGCCTCGACCTGCAGGTCGGTGTCGCCGATCTGCGCGGCGAGGTCCGCGACCGTCATCCACGTGCGGGACGCCTCACGCGGGACGTCGTCCCGCTCGGTGGCCTCGGCCGCGAGGCGCGCCATCTCCAGGCCCTCCTCGGCGTGGCCTCGTGCGACCAGGACGTGGGCCTGGACGAGGTCGGCGAACGCGAGGTCGATCGCGACGCCGTCGTCCGCGTCGTGGAGGCTGGCCCTGACGTCGATGATGCGGGTCTCGGCCCGGTCCACGTCGCCGTCCAGGAGGTCGCAGCGCGCGAGGTCGAGCTCCACCCTGCACCGCTCGGCCTGCGAGGCCTCGTCCTGCATCGCGCTCAGGGCCGCCTCGAAGTGCGTGCGGGCGTCCGCGACGCCGCCGCCGGAGCCGTCCTCGAGCATCAGGAACCCGCAGTTCGCGTGCAGCATGCCCAGGTTGCGCGTGGCCTCGCTCTCGCCCAGGACGGCCAGGGCCTGCTCGCTCAGTGCAAGGGCGTCGGCCATCCGGCCCTGCTCGGCCGCGACCATGCTCGAGTTCCACAGCGCACCACCGCGGGACCGCAGGGACCCGCTGGACGCGGCCCGGCTGATGACGTTGGTCAGCAGCATCCGCGCCCGCGTCAGGTCGCCTCGGTCGCTGTAGGCCTGCGCGAGCGAGATCACGATCATGTTCTCCTCGTCGCGGAACTCCGCGCCGAACGCCGCCAGCGCCCGCTCGCCGAGCGACACCGCGTGGTCGAGGTCGCCGCACTGCTTGTAGCACCGCAGCAGCATCGACTGCACGCTCAGCCACAGCTCACGGGTCTCGTCGGGGTCGAGCGCGGCCTGGAGGCCCTCCAGGATCTCGATGGCCTCCTCGACGCGCCCCTGCCCCTCGGTGGCGGCGGCCAGGAGCGCGAGCGCCTCGAGCCGCTCGGACTCGCCGAGCAGGGAGTCGTCGAGGACGATGCGGGCGTACTTCTCGGCCGAGGCGGGGTTGCCGGCGCGGATCGCGATGCGGGCCCACTTCAGGTCGAGGTCGACCTCGGCGCGCGACCGCGCCGCCCGCTCGGCGGCAGCGTCGGCGGTGCCACCGGTGAGGTCGTCGACGGTGGTGCCCAGCCTCTCGGCGAGCACGAGCAGCGTGTCGAGGGTGGGATGACGCTTGCCGGCCTCGATCAACGAGACGTAGGAGGCGGTGTAGTCCGCCCCACCCAGCGCGCCCTGGGACATCCCCCGGGCCACGCGCAGCTCCCTGACCCGGTTGCCGAGTCCTGTCACGTCCGGCATGAGCCGTTCTCCCTCCGTCGCGGAGGCCTCGGACGCGGACCCCGTCCCCGCGCACCTCCCACCGCTCTGTCGATCCACGATACGCACTCCGAGGGGTCGTGGCGGGGGGTTGTCACGAGAAATGTGACTCGTCATTTCGCAGCAGATCTCCTCAAACCGTCCGAGAACAGACGGGGCGGAGGGGTCGTTCCCGTTGACGAATGTGGTCAAACCTCTTTGACTCAGGTCATTCCATCCGTCATATGAGGGAGAACTGCCATGTCGAAGCGCTTCACCACCGTCCTGACCGTCCTCGCCGCCACCGCCGTGCTCGGCGTCGCCCCGGCCAGCATCGGCTCGTCCACCGCCTCCAACGGCGGCGGCAACACCGTCGTGAAGGACATCGCCGGGGGCCGCTGGGGCTGCTGCTGAGCCACGGCCTCCCGTCTCGGGACGGGGGCCGCTCGGCGACGACCGCTCAGCGCAGGCTGAGGGTGACCCCGGGGCTCCGCTCGTCGGCCCGGTCGGCCCGGTCGGCCCGGTCGGTCTCGCGGGTCGGGGACGCGGGTCGGGCGCCCGGCACGATGCCGCCCTGGGCGGCGCGCACGCCTGCGGCGTCCACGGAGGCCTCGAGGGCCTCCATGCGGAGCTCGACGTCGCCGACCTGGCGGGCGAGCTCGGCCACGGCGCGCCACGTGCGGGACGCCTCACGGCGGGTGTCGACGCGGTCGGTGGCCACCGCGGCCTCGCGGGCCAGCGTCATGGCCTCGGCGGCGCGGCCGCGCAGCACCAGCACGTGGGCCTGCACGAGGTGCGCCGTGGCCCGGGCCGACACCGCGGACTCGCCGATCTCGTCGAGCAGCTGGTGCGCCTCGGCGAGGCGGAGGTCGGCGGCGTCGACGTCGCCGGCGGCGACGTCGCACTGGGCGAGGTGGACCAGGATCCTGGCACGCTCCCCGGTGGTGCCCTCGAGGTCGAGACCGTCGACGGCGGCCTGGAAGTGCTCGCGGGCGCGGTCGACGCCGTCGGGCGAGGCCAGCTCGAGCTGGACGACGCCGCAGCTGGCGTGCAGCCGGGCGAGGTTGCGCACGGCGTCGCTCTCGGAGAACACCGCGAGCGCCTGCTCGGACAACCGGACGGCGTCGTCGATGCGGCCGTCGTCGGCGGCGACCAGGCTCGCGTTCCACAGGGCGCCGCCCCGCACCTGCAGGGAGCCGGTGTCCTCGGCCCGGCGCGTGACGTTCTGGAGCAGCATGCTGGCGCGCGTGAGGTCGCCGCGCGCGGCGTAGGCGTCGGCGAGCGACACCGTCAGCATCATCTCCTCCTCGCGCACGGTCGGGCCGATGAGGCGCATGGCGCGCTCACCGAGGTCGATGGCGAGGTCCATGTCGCCAGCGTCCTTGTAGCAGCGCAGCAGCATGACCTGGGTGGAGAGCCACAGCTCGCGGGTGACGTCGGGGTCGAGCTGAGTGGCGAGGTCCTCGCCGATGGCGATGGCGCCGACCAGGTCGCCCTGGCCCTCGGTGGCGGCGGCCAGCAGCGACAGGGCGTCGAGCCGCTCGGACTCGTCGACGCCGACGTCGTCCAGCACGAGGCGCGCGTACTTCTCCGCCGACGCCGGGTTGCCGGCGCGGATGGCGATGCGGGCCCACTTGAGGTCGAGGTCGACCTCGGCGCGCGTGCGGGGCAGCACCTCGCCGTCGAGGTCCTCGGTGAGACCGCGCGGGGACGTGCCGAGGCGCTCGGCCATGAGGGCGACGGCCTCGGCGCTCGGACGCCGCTTGCCGGCCTCGACGAGCGACACGTAGCTGGGCGAGAGCTCGTCGCCGCCCAGCTCGCGCTGGGACAGGCCGCGCTCGCGGCGCAGCTGCCTGATGCGGCCTCCCAGGGCCTCGACGTCAGCCACCCTCGCCACCTGCCTTCCTGCCATGCCGACCACGTCCACCGGACGGGCGGCCCCCGGAGACGGCGCCAACCGTCTCGCTCCCGTCGACAGGGTACTCAACAATGGGGAGCCTGGGGAGAGTCTGTGGTGGTCCGTCCGGGTCGGGCGTGTCGAGCCCCGTCCGGCTCCGGCCAGTAGCGTGGTGCTCCCACCTGCTGCCAGACGGAGGACCGATGGACGTCCGCGAGTCCGAGATCACCTGCCCGCTGTGCGGCGCGCTGGCCACCGTGCGCTACTCGGCGGGCCTGCTGGAGGGCCAGCCCGCCGGGGTGGTCGACCACGACGACGACCCGGGCGCGGTGTGCCTGAGCGGCTGCCACGACGACCGCACCGAGGAGTTCCGCGAGGCCGTCACCACCCTGCTGCGCGGTGCGTGAGGTCAGAGCGTCTCGGACGCCGGCCGCTCGGCGGGCACGAACGACAGCGCCACCACGGCGAGCACCGCGGCCAGCGAGAACACGTAGAAGCCCCACGGGTACTCGATGCCGGCGGTGACGAGCACACCGGTGATGGACGGGCCGAGGATGGCGCCGAGGCGCCCCACGCCGGACGCGAAGCCGAGTGCCGTTCCCCGGGCGTCCGTAGGGTAGAGCTGGCCGACGAACGCGTAGACGAGCACCTGCGCGCTGAAGACGAAGAACCCCGTGACGAAGACCGCGACGTACAGCAGCACCTGGGACTCCAGGCGGATGCTGAGCGCGGCCAGGAAGACCGCGGCGAGCGCGAACCACGCGAGCACGCTGGGCTTGTTGCCGCGGGCGTCGGAGACCCGGCCGCCGACGACCAGCCCGGCGACCGCGCCGACGTTGAGCACGAGCAGCAGGCCGAGGGACGCACCCACCTCGTAGCCGGCGGCCCTCATGATCGTCGGCAGCCAGGTGTTCAGGCCGTAGACGAGCAGCAGCCCCATGAACGACGCCACCCACAGGCCGATGCTGATCCGCAGGTAGCGCCCGCGCAGCAGGGCCGCCACGGGTGCGCTGGCCACCTGGGTGCCCGCCGCCCCGGCCTCGCGCGCCCGCAGGTACGCCTCGGACTCGGGCAGCCTCGCCCACATCAGCGGCACCGACACCAGGCCCGCCACCCCGCCGACGACGAACAGCGAGCGCCAGTCCAGGCCGAGCTCCTGCACCAGGAGCAGGGCGAGCAGGGCCGTCAGGACGGCGCCGACGTGGTAGCCGGTCATGGTGCGGGTGACGGCTGCGCCGGCGCGTCCGTCGGGCGAGGCCTCGCTCATGAAGGCGAGCGCGATCGGCAGGCACCCGCCCAGGCCGAGACCGGCGAGGAAGCGCAGCGCGACGAAGACCTCGAGCGTCGGGGCCACCGCGATGAGCAGGGTGAACAGAGAGAAGCTCGCGACGCAGGCGATCAGCGTCCGGCGGCGGCCGAAGCGGTCGGTGAGGGGCCCGATCGACAGGGCGCCCAGGCCGACGCCGACCAGGCCGACGGTCGCGGCGAGCGTCGCGGACGCCGGGTCGAACCCGAGGTCGCCGGTCTCGATCAGCGTCGGGATGACGGCTCCGAGGACGACGAGGTCGAACCCGTCGAAGGCCACGGCCAGCCAGCACAGGGCCACCGCCCAGCCGTGCGAGGCCGGGACGCGTCCGGTGGTCGATGCGGTCTGCTCGGTGCTCATCGCCAGATCATGGCGGGCCGCACGCCCACCGCGCCAGTCGCCCCGCGCCCGGGAGGAGCCGGGACCGCCCGGTGGAGGGACACTGCTGACGTGCCCGCACTGGTGACGCCGACGGTGGACGTCCACGCGTCGTTCCTCGTGTCCGCGCAGGAGTACCTCGACGAGGGTCGACGGCAGCCGTACGACCACGCCTCCCCCGACCGCGACCTGGCGGCCCAGGTCGAGCGGTGGCGCACGCCCGACGGCTTCGCCGACTACGTCGCGCACCTGGTGGCCGACGCGGTCGAGGACGAGACCCGTCCGCCGGGCATCGTGCCGAGCACCACGCTGTGGTGGGTCGACGGCTCCGAGTACCTGGGACGCATCCAGGTGCGGCACCGGCTCTCGACGTGGCTGCGGGAGTGGGGCGGGCACGTCGGGTACGACGTCCGCCCGTCGGCCAGGCGACGCGGTCACGCCACCGCGATGCTCGCCGCCGCCCTGCCGGTCGCCCACCGCCTCGGCCTCGACCCGGTCCTCGTCACCTGCGACGAGCCCAACGTCGCGTCACGTCGGGTGATCGAGGCCAACGGCGGGGTGCTCGAGGACGTCCGCACCGC
Organism: Solicola agrisoli; assembly: GCF_049059935.1. Lineage (NCBI taxonomy): Bacteria > Bacillati > Actinomycetota > Actinomycetes > Propionibacteriales > Nocardioidaceae > Solicola > Solicola agrisoli. The sequence continues at coordinate 85,517 of NZ_JBMGQR010000008.1, forward strand.
CCCCGGCGTGCCGCCCAAGCTCCGCTTCTGGGTCCCGACCTCGCCGCCCGGAGCCCGTTGACCTCCGGCCGAGTCGCCTCCCGGGCCCGCACCCTGCCGACGGAGCCGGAGGTCGACGCGGGTGGTCGGGCGCTCAGAGCCTCCGCAGGCGCTTGTCGGTGAGCAGACGCCTCGCGGCGCGGTGGAAGTCGCGCTCGACGCGGGTGTCGTCGCTCTCGGTGCGGGCGTGCACCCGCCCGAGGACGAAGGCCGCGTCGGCGGTGCCGGCGTGGCCGAGGTGACGGAACCAGCGTCCGGCCCGCCGGGCGTCGAGGTGGTCGCCGAGGACGGTCTGGAGGCCCTTGGACCGGCGCACCACGCGTCGCACCCCCGGCTCGGCCGGGAGCAGCACCTCCAGGGCGTACCGCAGTCGCTTGGCCGACTTGCGGACGTGGTGCAGCGCCTCCTCGTGCTCGGCCTGGGTGAGGACGCGTCCGGCGTCGCGCACGGCCCGGCGCAGGCGTCGCCGCGGCTTGCGGCACAGGCGTCCGAGCTCGTCGGCGGCCCTGCGGCGGGCGAGCGACGTCCAGGGCGGGTCGACGAGCAGCTGCTCGAGCCCGGCGAGCAGGGCGGCGTGACGGCGGGAGTCCAGCGCCCGTCGGGCGCGGTCGCGCGCCGTGGCCTCGGCGTCGTCCAGGTGCTCGCGGGCCAGCAGACGGGCAGGACCGGTGGCGAGCGCGTCGGGCTCGGCGTCGAGCGCGGCCACGACCGACTTGCGCGCCACCTCCACGTCACGCAGGTCGCCGAGCTCCTGGCCCAGCCAACGGAGCTCGGCCTGCAGGTGGCGGGCGCGGTCCTCGTCGAGCAGCGGGCGGTAGACCGTCAGCGCCGCACGGAGGCGACGGGACGCGACCCGCACGTCGTGGACGCTCTCGCCGGCCACGCGGTGCCCGAGGTCGGCCCGCACGAGGACGTCCCGGTGCTCCAGCAGGTACGCGTGCAGGTGGGCGCCGGCGGTCCGCCGACGCAGCCCGGACGACGGCGGCGCGGGCTCGTCCGGGACGCCCAGCGCCCGGCGGATCTTGGACGACGACGTCGACCGCACGATGCCGGCGACCGCGAGGGAGGCCTCGACGTCGTCGAGCACGTCCGGACCGCCGTCGACCAGCTCGACCTCGATCTCGCGCCACCCCGGGTGCGTGTCTCCTCCGGGGAGGTCCACCACCACGGTGTCGTCGCAGACGACCGCGAGCACCTCGCCGTCGGCGCCGAGGAGGCGACGGGTGGTGCGGGTGGTGCGCAGGTCGGCGACCCCGACGAGCGGCGCGCCCGCGGTGAGGCCGGCGACGAGCCGGGCCAGCGGGGCGGGGACGCGTCGGGTGCGGCCGGCCGGCCGCTGCAGCTCGGTGCGGGAGTCGGTGTCGACCGCGAGCTTGAGGTGCCAGCCCGCGTCGTCGCCGCCGAGCCGCCGCCGCAGCGACACCCCCGCCCTCGCGAGCGCGTAGGTCTCGGTGTCGAGGTAGGCGGTGGTGAGCTCGGTGGTGACCGACGGCCCCACGTCGGCGACGAGCCCGCCGACCAGCGGCGGCACCGCCGTGGTCTCGTCGACGTCGTAGGTGCGCTCGACCTCGTGCAGGACCGTCATGCCCAGGACCCTGCCAGAGACGGGTGAACGGGGCCCGACGACGGAGGGCGGGTGGAGCGCGAGGCGGGACGCCGGGCGTCAGCGAGCGCCTCTGAGGCGTCCGGCGCCCGGCTGGCCAGGCGCGACGGGCGACGGCGAGCTGGGTTCGCTCGTCGAGCCCGGCGCAACGCAGCCAGGCGGGATGCCGGGCGTCTCAGAGGGCTTCGGCGAGCTTCGCCACGGCGAGATCGGCGTCGTCGCCGACGGGGACGAGCACCACGCTGGACGCGCCGGCGTCGTGGAGGTCGGCGATGCGGGCGCGGGCCTGGTCGGGCGTGCCGACGACGGCCAGCTGGTCGACCCAGGCGGCGGGGAGCCCGGCCGCGAACGCCTCGGCGTCGGGCGAGCGGTCGCGCAGCGCCCGCAGGTCGGAGGCGAACGGGAGCGGGTCGACGTGCGGCGCCCAGTCGGGCTCGCCCACCACGGCGAGCGCGGGACGGACGGCGTCGCGTGCAGCGTCGGCGTCGTGGTCGACGACCGCGAGGTTGTAGGCGACGAGGCGGTGCGGGCCGGTGGCGCCGATGGCGGCGCGTGCGGCGCGCAGGTACTCGGGCGTCACCGGCTCGGCGAGCACGGTGCCGTCGGCCACGCGCCCGGCCACCGCCAGCGAGCGGGGGCCGCGCACGCCGGCGAGCACGCGCGGCACGTGCGTCGGGGGCAGCTCGAGCGCGAACCCGTCGAGGCTGACGTGGTCGCCGGCGACGTCGGCCTTCTTGCCGTGCAGGATCGTGCGGACGGCCGCCAGGTGCTCCTCGAGCAGGCCGAGCGGGCTGGACGTCGACGCCCCCACCTGCGACATCCAGGCGGGCATGCCGTGGCCGATGCCCACGTCGACGCGGCCCGGGAACAGCTCGGCGAGCGTCGCGACCTCCATCGCGGCGAAGGCGGCGTTGCGGGCCGCCGCCGGGAGGATGCCCAGGCCGACGCGCAGCGTGGTGGTCGACGCGAGGACGGTGGCCGCCTGTGCGACGCCGCCGCGGAACCCGGCGTCCTCGACGACCCACAGCTCGTCGAAGCCGAGCGCCTCGACGCGTCGACCGAAGCCGACCAGCTGCTCCGCGGGGAGGTCGCGTGGCAGCACGACCCCCACCGACAGGTCCGGACCGTCCTCGGGCACGACCTCGCTCATGGCGAGGGATCGTACACATCCCGGGCGTGTCGCACCGGGAGGCCTCCCTGCGACGCAGGCCACCCTCGTCCGAGGTGCTGGCCACCCCCGCCCCCTCCTACGATGTGCCAGAGCACCGGTCGTCTGGACCACCACGCGCACACCGAGCGATGAGGAGCACGATGGAGGTCTGGCCCGGTACCCCGTACCCCCTGGGCGCGACGTACGACGGCGCCGGAACCAACTTCGCGTTGTTCTCCGAGGTGGCCGAGGGCGTCGAGCTGTGCCTGTTCGACGGCGACGGCACCGAGGAGCGCATCGCCCTGTCCGAGCGCGACGCGCTGGTGTGGCACGTCTACCTGCCGCGGGTGGGGCCCGGCCAGCGCTACGGCTACCGCGTCCACGGACGCTACGCGCCCGCCGAGGGCATCCGCTGCGACCCCAGCAAGCTGCTGATCGACCCCTACGCCAAGGCGCTCGACGGCGCGATCGACTGGGCGCCGGCGTGCTTCTCGTACGACTTCAAGGACCGCACCAAGCGCAACACCGAGGACTCCGCCGCGCACACCATGCGCTCGGTGGTCGTCAACCCGTTCTTCGACTGGCAGGACGACCGTCCGCCGCGCACGCCGTACCACGAGACGGTGGTCTACGAGGCCCACGTCAAGGGCATGACGATGACGCACCCGGGCGTGCCCGAGGAGATCCGCGGCACCTACGCGGCGATCGCGCACCCCGTCGTCATCGAGCACCTCCAGAGCCTCGGCGTCACCGCGATCGAGCTGATGCCGGTGCACCAGTTCGTCAACGACTCCACGCTGATGGAGAAGGGCCTGAGCAACTACTGGGGCTACAACACCATCGGCTTCTTCGCGCCCCACAACGTCTACAGCTCGTCGGGCCAGCGCGGCCAGCAGGTGCTGGAGTTCAAGGCGATGGTGCGCGAGCTGCACCGCGCGGACATCGAGGTCATCCTCGACGTGGTCTACAACCACACCGCCGAGGGCAACCACCTCGGCCCGACGCTCGGGTTCCGCGGCATCGACAACGCGTCGTACTACCGCCTCGTCGACGACGACTGCGCGCACTACTACGACACCACCGGCACCGGCAACACGCTGCTGATGCGCAACCCGCACGTGCTGCAGCTGATCATGGACTCGCTGCGCTACTGGGTCACCGAGATGCACGTCGACGGGTTCCGCTTCGACCTCGCCGCGAGCCTGGCCCGCCAGTTCCACGAGGTCGACCGCCTGAGCGCGTTCTTCGACCTCGTCCAGCAGGACCCGGTGGTCTCGCAGGTCAAGCTGATCGCCGAGCCGTGGGACGTCGGTCCCGGCGGCTACCAGGTGGGCAACTTCCCGCCCCGCTGGACCGAGTGGAACGGGCAGTACCGCGACACCGTCCGCGACTACTGGCGCGGCGAGCCCCGCTCGCTCGGCGAGTTCGCGGCCCGGCTGTCCGGGTCGAGCGACCTCTACGAGAGCGACGGACGCGCCCCGTACGCGTCGATCAACTTCGTCACCGCGCACGACGGCTTCACGCTGCACGACCTGGTGTCGTACAACGACAAGCACAACGACGCCAACGGCGAGGACGGCAACGACGGCGAGAGCCACAACCGCTCGTGGAACTGCGGTGCCGAGGGCGAGACCGACGACCCCGCCGTCCTGGAGCTCCGGGCGCGTCAGCAGCGCAACTTCTTCGCCACCCTGCTGCTCAGCCAGGGCGTGCCGATGATCCTGCACGGCGACGAGCTCGGCCGGACCCAGCGCGGCAACAACAACGTCTACTGCCAGGACAACGAGCTCTCCTGGATCGACTGGGCCGACACCGACACCGAGCTGCTCGCGTTCGTCCAGCGCCTGATGTCGCTGCGCGCCGGCCACCCGGTGTTCCAGCGGCGCCGCTTCTTCACCGGCGAGGAGGGCGACAACGGCGTGGCCGACATCGCCTGGCTCAACTCCTCCGGCGAGGTGATGAAGAGCGACGAGTGGTCCACCGACCGCGTGCAGGCGCTCGGGGTGTTCCTCGACGGCGAGGGCATCACCGAGCCTGGCCTGCGCGGCGAGGACATCACCGACGACTCCTTCCTGCTGCTCCTCAACCCCGGCCACGCCGACGTCGCCATGACGCTGCCCGACGGCCTGTTCGGAAAGGTCTGGCAACCCGTGCTCGACACCGCCGATCCCACCGTCGACGAGACCGCCGACACCGTCGCGGCGCTCACCGCGTGGACCGTCGTGGCCCGCTCGTTCGTGGTGCTCCGCCGTGGCTGACGTCCGGCCCCTGACGGGCACCTACCGGCTCCAGCTGCACGCCGACTTCGACCTCGCCGACGCCGCGGCGGTCGTCCCGTACCTGGCCGACCTCGGGGTGTCGCACCTGTACCTCTCCCCCGTGCTGCAGGCCGCGCCCGGCTCGATGCACGGCTACGACGTCGTCGACCACACCCGCGTCTCGGCCGACCTCGGCGGCGAGGAGGCGCTCGTCGCGCTGTCCGAGCGCGCCCACGAGCACGGGCTCGGCGTCGTCGTCGACGTCGTCCCCAACCACATGGCCCTGCCCGAGCCGCTGCACCTGAACGCGCCGCTCTGGCAGACGCTGATGCTGGGCCGCGAGTCGCCCACCGCGCACTGGTTCGACGTCGACTGGGATCTCTGCGACGGACGCATCGGCCTGCCCGTGCTGGGCGACCCGCTCGCCGAGACCCTCGAGGCCGGCCTGCTGAGCATCGACGAGCACGAGGGCGCGCCCGTCGTCCGCTACTACGACCAGGTCTTCCCCGTCGCGCCCGGCACCGGCGAGGGCAGCGTCGCCGAGGTGCTCGATCGCCAGCACTACCTGCTCGCCGGGTGGCGGCAGAAGGCCGACGTCCTGGGCTACCGGCGCTTCTTCGACGTCGACACGCTCGTCGCCGTCCGCGTCGAGCTCGACAATGTCTTCGACGAGACGCACGCGCTGCTCGTCGACCTGCACCGCCGCGGCGTCGTCGACGGCTTCCGCATCGACCACCCCGACGGCCTCGCCGACCCCGAGGGCTACTTCGCCCGTCTCGCCGAGGCCACCGACGGTGCCTGGGTCGTCGCCGAGAAGATCCTCGAGGGCGACGAGCCGCTGCCCGCCGACTGGGCCGTCGCCGGCACCACCGGCTACGACGCGACCAAGGTCGTCCAGACCGTGTTCTCGCCGCCCACCGGCGCCGAGATCGACGAGCTCTGGCGCGGCCTGGACGGCGCCGACCCCGACCTGCACGCCGTCGAGATCGAGTCCAAGGCGCTCGTCCTCGACGACCTCCTGCAGCCCGAGGTGCAGCGCCTGACGCGTCGCGCCGTCGCCGCGTCCGAGGCCGCCGGCACCCCGCTGGAGACCGCGAAGGTCGACGCCGCCCTGCGCGCGCTGCTCGTCCAGACCGAGGTCTACCGCGCCTACCTGCGCCTCGACGTGCCCGCCGACGACCTCGCCCGTGGACGGATCGCGCACCTGCGCGAGCTCGCGTCCGCCGCCGAGCCCGACCTCACCGACACCCTCGACGTGCTGTGCGACCTGCTGCTCGACAGCACGTCCACCGACCCCGACACCCGCGACCTCGTCGTCCGCTTCGGACAGGTGTGCGGACCCGCGATGGCCAAGGGCGTCGAGGACACCACGTTCTACCGCTGGCACCGGCTCGTGGCGCTCAACGAGGTGGGCGGCGACCCGCTGTCGCTGGACGACCCCGACCCGCGCGCCCTGCACACGTGGGCGTCGCGGCAGCTCGCCACGCACCCGCACGGCATGACCACGCTCTCCACCCACGACACCAAGCGCAGCGAGGACGCCCGCGCCCGGCTGCTCGCCGCGGCCGAGGACGTCGACGGCTGGCGGGCGATCTGGACGCCGGTGCGCGAGCAGGCGATCCGGCTCGGCGTCGACGAGCCCACCGCCTACTTCGTGCTGCAGACCGCGGTCGCGGTGTGGCCGGTCGGCACCGACCGGCTGGACGGCTACCTCGACAAGGCCGTCCGCGAGGCCAAGCAGCGCACCGCGTGGGTCGACGGCGACGAGGACTACGAGCGCCGCGTCCGCGAGCTCGGCGCCCTGGTCGCCGGCGACGACGGCATCGGCGCGACGATCGGCCACTGGGTGGGCGACCTCGCCGAGGGCGTCCGCGCCACCACCCTCGGCGCCAAGCTCCTGCAGCTGACCCTGCCCGGCGTCCCCGACGTCTACCAGGGCTGCGAGGCCGTCGAGCTCGCCCTCGTCGACCCCGACAACCGCCGACCGGTCGACTACGACCTGCGCCGCGAGCGGCTCGCCCGCCTCGACGGCGGGCAGGCCCCGTCCGACCTGGACGACGAGAAGACCTGGGTCACCGCCCAGGCGCTGCGGCTGCGACGCGACCGTCCGCGCTCGTTCGGGTCCGACGCCACCTACCGTGCGCTCGACACCGGCTCCACCCACGCGGTGGGCTTCGTGCGCGACGAGGCGGTGGCCGTCGTCGCCACCCGCTGGGCGTGGACGCTGCGTCGCGACGGCTGGGGCGAGTCGGCGCTCGAGCTGCCCGTGGGCCGCTGGGTCGACCTGCTCGGCGGCGCCACCTACGACGGCGGCTCGATCGCCTGCCAACGGCTGCTGGCCTCGCGGCCCGTCGCACTGCTCGTCCGGGAGGACACGTGAGGTTCGAGGTCTGGGCACCGCTGGCGCGGGAGTCGGTGGCGCTGCACGTCGCCGACGACGTCGTCGCGATGGAGCGTGCCGAGGACGGCTGGTGGTCGGTCGAGCACGACGCCACCACCGGCACCCGCTACGCGTTCGCGCTCGACGGCGGGGACGAGGTGTTCGACCCGCGCGCCCGTCGTCTGCCCGACGGCCCCGCCGGACGCGCGGAGGTCGTCGACCTCACGACGTACGACTGGCAGGACCACCAGTGGCGCGGCGTCCCGCTGCCCGGCTCGGTGGTCTACGAGATGCACGTCGGCACCTTCACCGACGCCGGCACCCTCGACGCCGCGATCGAGCGGCTCGACCACCTGGTCGCGCTCGGCGTCGACCTGGTCGAGGTGATGCCGATCGCGACCTTCCCCGGCCGTCACGGCTGGGGCTACGACGGCGTGGGCCTGTACGCGGTGCACGAGCCGTACGGCGGTCCCGAGGCGTTCTGCCGCTTCGTCGACGCGTGCCACGCCCGCGGGCTGGGCGTCGTGCTCGACGTGGTCTACAACCACCTCGGCCCGAGCGGCAACCGCCTGCACGAGCTGGGCCCGTACTTCACCGACGCCTACGGCACCCCGTGGGGCCAGGCGCTGAACCTCGACGGCGAGGACAGCGACGAGGTGCGCCGCTTCGTCATCGAGAACGCGCTGATGTGGCTCGACGACTTCCACGTCGACGGCCTGCGCCTCGACGCCGTCCACGCCCTGTTCGACCAGCGCGCGATCCCCATGCTCGAGGAGCTCGGTGCCCGGGTGGGCTCGCTGTCGGCGCGCCTCGGCCGTCCGCTGTCGCTGATCGCCGAGTCCGATCGCAACGACCCCCTCACCGTCACCCCCCGCGAGGGCGGCGGCATGGGGCTCGACGCGCAGTGGGCCGACGACGTCCACCACGCGCTGCACGTCGTCCTCACCGGCGAGACGCAGGGCTACTACGCCGACTTCGCCGAGCCGGGCGTGCTCACCAAGGTGCTGGAGTCGGTGTTCCTGCACGACGGCACGTACTCGACGTTCCGGCGCCGCACCCACGGCCGTCCGGTCGATCGCGCGCTCACGCCGGGCTCGCGCTTCGTCGCGTCGTTGCAGACCCACGACCAGGTGGGCAACCGCGCGACCGGCGACCGCATCTCGGCCACGCTGAGCCCGGGCCTGCTGGCCTGCGGCGCCGCGCTGCTGCTCACCGCCGCCACCACGCCGATGCTCTTCATGGGCGAGGAGTGGGGCGCGTCCACGCCCTGGCAGTACTTCACCGACCACACCGACCCCGAGATCGCCGAGGCCGTCCGCAAGGGCCGACGCGGCGAGTTCGCGTCGCACGGGTGGGACGCCGAGGACGTGCCCGACCCGCAGTCCGAGCAGACGGTGGTCGACTCGCGCCTGGACTGGGACGAGGTGTCCTCCGAGCCGCACGCCGCGGTGCTCGCCTTCTACACCGAGCTGATCGCGCTGCGTCGCCGCAGCGCCGACCTCGGCGACCCGAGCCTGGACCGCGTCGTCGTCGAGCACGACGAGGACGCGCGCACGGTCGTCGTCCACCGGGGCGACGCGGTCGTGGCCGTCAACCTCGGCTCCGCGCCGGCCACGCTCGCCGTCGGCGCGATCGAGGGGCGGGAGAACGAGGTGCGCGAGCGCGCCGTCGTCCTCGCCTGGGACGCCGACGGCACGGGCTGGGACGGCTCGTCGGTGACGCTGCCGCCGGAGTCGGCGGCGGTCCTCACGCCGGTCGACTGACCGATCGGTGGTCGTGGGCGGCGGTCGATACGGTCGGGGCATGACCGAGACCCCGCAGGACCCCACGCCCGACGAGCACGGCGTCCAGGACGCCCCGTCCGACGGTGCGCCCGTCGACGACGTGCAGGAGCCGGGCACCCCGGCGACCGGCCCGGGCACCGAGCCGCAGGAGCCCGCCGGCACGCAGACCCAGGACCCGGCCTGACCGTCAGGTCGCGCCACCCGTAGGAAGGAACGCCAGATGAGCGAGAACCAGTCCGAGGACCGCGGCGTCACCGAGGCCGACATCCAGCGCGCCATGGCCGTCGACTCCCTGCCCGAGACCACCGAGAACGCCGCCGAGGCGGGCGACTCGACGCAGGTGCAGATGACCGACGGGTCCCTGGTCCCCGAGGAGCAGCTGCGCTCGGCCGAGGACCTCGAGTCGGAGGACCCGCAGGAGTGAGCCCCGGCTTCACCCTCACCGCCGAGCCGCCCCGCACGCCCACCCTGGCGCGTCTGCTGGGGCGGCTCGGTCGCGTGGGGCTCGGCGGCGTGCTGGCCGACCTCGACCGTGACGCCGTGCCGTGCGAGGTGCCGGGCGAGGCGGCCGTCGAGGGGTTCACCTGGCAGGACGGCGACAACGACGACCCGCGCTGGTACCCGCAGGGCGTGACCGTCCCGGTGACCGACGACGACCGGTCCGTGCTCCTCGTCAGCTGGTACGCCCACCGCGACCGCTGGGGACGCACACCCGGGTCGCGCATCACCGTGGTCGACCGCACCGACGCCGCCCGTCCGCGCTACCGCCACGTGCTCCTCGTCGACACCGGCTCGAGGTTCGGACGGCTGCGCCTGCGGCGCGTGCCCGTCCACGCGGGCGGCATCAGCGTGCACGGCCGGATGCTGCACGTCGCCGACACCCACGCCGGCGTGCGCGTGTTCGACCTGGACGACGTCGTGCGCATCCCCCGCCGCACCGTCGACGCCCTGCTCCCCTGGGCCGGCGCCGGCACCCGCACGATCGGCCACCGCCTGCTCGGCGGGTTCACCGCGTACGGCTACACCTACGTGCTGCCGCAGACCGGCTCGTTCCGCGCCTCGCGTCCGTCGGGAGCGAGGTCGCTGCGCTACTCCTTCCTCACCGCCGGCCCCGTCGACGGCCAGGACCAGCTGGTGGTGGGCGAGTACGGCCGCAAGGGTCAGACGTCACGGCTCGTCCAGTACCCGTTCGACGCCTCCACGCACCTGCCGCGCACCGACGACGGCAGGTGCGAGCCGCTCGCCCTCCACGAGGACCAGCCGCCGCGGATGCAGGGCGTGGCGGTGGCCCAGGGACGCTGGTTCGTCACCGCGAGCGCCGGCGAGGGCAACCCCGGCGACCTGTGGGTCGGCGAGCCCGGCGCGTTCCACCGCCACCGCGGCGTCCTGCCCACCGGTCCCGAGGACCTCGACACCTCCCCCGACGGCACCCGCGTCTGGTGCGCCACCGAGTGGCCCGGCCGGCGCTGGGTGTTCTGCCTCGACCCGTCGGCGTGGGCGGGCACGCCGGGCTGATCGATTACCAGGAGACCCTGGTAATCGGACGCGGACCACGGAGAATCTGCCGTGGTTCGCGACCGCTCACCGTGGTTCGTCCGGCTCAGAGCCGCGCGAGCGCGAACGACGTCGCCTCGCCGTCGTAGCGGGCGAAGTAGCCGCTGTGCACGGGGACGTCGCTGTCGCCGGCCTGGCAGTAGCGGTCACCGGTGTCGCAGTACGACGCGATGCGGGTCGCGAACCCGGACAGGTCCCCGGACGGACGCACGAAGATCCCGTTCTTGGACGTGTGGGTGCCGCGCGTGAACGCCTCGGCCGCGCGGAACGACGGGTCGCCGTAGAACACCACGGCCTTGACGTTGCGGGCCGCGGCCGCGGACAGCTGGGTGCCGCGGGCGTCGAGCGCGTCGCCGAGGGCGTGGGCACCCTGCGACCAGCCCACGAGCACGGTGCGGGTGGACGGGCAGCGCTCGGCCAGTCCCTCCAGCACCTCGCGCGTCTCGGTGGAGCCGGCATTGACGCTCGCGATGTAGTTGAGGTTGGCCGGGTAGTCGAGCGCCTGCGTGCGGACGGTGGCCGCCGAGCCGTTCGCGATGCTGCCCGCGAGGCTCCCGATCCGTCCCGTTCCGGCCGCCTCCCCCGTGCCACGGGCGGCGAGGACGACGACGCTCGCGCAGTCGTCGGACGATGGCACGGCCGACGCCGGCGCGGCGAGCAGGGTGGTGGGGACGGCCGCGGCGACGGCGGCGAGGGCGAGGGCGAGGGTCTTCAGACCGGTGAGGTGGGTGCGCATGGCCGCTGGATACCCGCCCGCCGAACCGGACAAACCCACGCCACGGTGAACGGTGGCCGACCATCCGCCCCCGCGCCCGCCCCGCCCCGCCCCGCCGAGTGGCGCAAGTTCGGGGTGCTCGGCGCGTGTCGACCCCGACCTTGCGCCGCTCGGCACGGGTTTTGCGCCACTCGGCGTGCCTGTTGGGGTGGGCGGGCGGGAGGGAGGGGCGGTCAGACGGCGGCGCGGACGGCCGCGGCGAGGGCGACGACGTCGAGCGGGCGGGTGGTGTCGACCTCGACCACCGGGCAGAACCCCAACGGCTCGGACGGGCTCCCCCACAGCTCGGACTCCTCGCGCAGGTCGTCCAGGTGCCCGGGGTGACGACCGGCTGCCCGAGTCCGGTACCGCGCACGGACGACCTCGAGCGGCGCGACGCAGTGCACCTCCACCAACGGCCCGGGCAGTGCGCGGACGGCGGGCAGGGCGTCGTCGAGGAAGGTGCTGTCGAGCACGGCTCCCGGGCTCCGACGCGCGACGGCCAGCTGGGCCGCGACGGCCGCGCGTCCCAGGCGCTGCGACTCGGCCACCGTCACGGGTCGTCCGAGGACGTCGACGAGTGCCTCCTTGACCTCGTCCTTGGCGACCAGCGCCAGTCCGAGCTCGGTGGCGAGCGCCTCGGCCACCGCGCTCTTGCCCGATGCCGGCCAGCCGTGGACGAGCACGAACAGGTGCACGATCAGGCGGGCTCGCTCGAGATCACCGGCGGCACGAAGGTGCAGCTCGGCGCCTGCGCCGTCGACGGGTCGAGGGCGTTGCGCACGAGGCGGATCGCGATCGGGTCGTAGGCGATGCCGAGGTGGTCGGTCGCGTCGAGCGGGCACACGTCCTGAAGCAGCACGTTGTCGACGCGGTCGCCGTCGAGGAACGCGTTCGAGAACGGCGTGACGACCTCGTCGAACTTCGTCTGGATCACGGTGTAGTCGACGCCCGGCACCGTGTCGCCGCCGGCGTCCAGGGCCCGGTTGAACGCCGAGCCCTGGGTCTGCTGCACGCACGCCTCGCACGCCAGGCCCACCGCCCGTGCACCGCCGGGCAGCGCGACGATGCTCGTCAGCAGGCCGAAGACGGTCGTGCCGTGGTTCGACGGGCTGAGGCCGACGAGCCGTCCGACGTGCTCGGCTCCCCCGAGGTTCTTCAGGTAGTACCGCGGCATCATCCCGCCCTGCGAGTGCCCGACGACGTCGACCTTCTGCGCCCCGGTGGCCGCGAGCACCTCGTCGACGAACGTGTCCAGCTCGCGGGCCGACGCGGGGATGTCGGTGAGCCCGCGGAACGCCGTGCCCGCCTGGCCGCCGTAGTTCAGCGAGAACAGGCAGTAGCCGTCGGCCTTCAGCGCCGGCGCCAGCTCGGCCCAGTTGTCGTAGGCGTTCTCGAAGGTGCCGTGCACGAGCACGACCGGACGCGGGTGCGCGTCGGTCGGCCTGCAGGCGAAGTCGTTGGTGCCGGGCGCGGTGGCGCCGGGGTGGGCGAGGCTGTGCAGCAGCGCCGCCGGGAACGTGGTCCGCGCCGGCCCCTCGGGGCCTGGCGGCGTCTCGGCCGTGGCCGCCGGGGCGGTGACGAGCGCGCCGAGCAGCAGGGCGGCGGTGGAGGCGAGGACGGCGAGGCGACGCATGACGCTCGTACTACCCGTGCGTAACCCGCTCCAAACCAGCCGGGCCCCGGACGGGGTGGCAGGACCTGGCACCTCTGGCTGCGGCAGGTGAGCGTCAGGCGCGCCTGGTGCGCAGCCCGGACGCACGGACGATCGGGCGCTCGACGGCGGTGGCGACGGCGTCGGGCGTGCCGATCACCCGCACGTGCTTCTGCGCGCGAGTGACCGCCGTGTAGAGCAGCTCGCGGGTCAGCAGGGGCGAGTCGGGGGTGGGCAGCACGAGCGTCACCTGCTCGAACTGGCCGCCCTGGCTGCTGTGCACCGAGCTGGCGTGCACGGTGCGGACGTCGGACAGCCGGCTGGTGGGCACCAGGACGAACCCGCCGTCGCGGCGGAACGCCGACACCACCCGGCCCTCGTGCTCGACGACGACGCCGGTGTCGCCGTTGTACAGGCGCAGCTGGTAGTCGTTCGAGGTGACGATCAGCGGGCGGCCGACGTACCAGTAGCCGTCGCGCGCGTAGCCCGGCAGCGCCTCGGCGAGCCACTGCTCCACCTGGCCCGTCCAGTGCGAGACGCCCCACGGGCCGTCGCGGTGCGCGCACAGCAGGCGGTGCCGACCGAGCGCGGCCAGTGCCGTGGTGGCGTCGCCGACGCGCGCGGCGGCGAGGAGGTCGCGGTTGGCGCCGACGACGTCGCGGTGCAGGTCGTCGGTGGCCTCGGCCGACGCGGGGTCGAGCAGCTCCACCTCGTCGTCGCCGCGGTCGAGGGCCGCGAGGGCGCCGTCGACGTCGCCGAGCCGGATGGCCGTGGCGAGGTCGAGGATCGTTCCGGAGTGCCGGTGGACGGTGGACAGACGCACCACGCCGGACGAGATCGCGGTGGAGCGCTCGGCGTCGTCGAGGCCGGCGATGTCGGCGGCGACCAGGGCGTCGAGACCGGCCGGCGGAGCGGCGTCGGGCGGGGCTGGGCGCTGCACGAGGTCGCCCAGGACGGCGCCGGCGTCGACCGACGCGAGCTGGTCGGGGTCGCCGACAAGCACCAGGCGGGTACTGGGACGCAGTGCGTCGACGAGCCGCGACATCATCGTGAGCGCCACCATGGACGCCTCGTCGACCACGACGAGGTCGAACGGCAGCGGGTTGTCGTGGTCGTGCCGGAACCGGGTGCGCGCGCCCGGCCGCCACCCCAGCAGCCGGTGCAGGGTGGACGCGCTCAGCCCGGCGAGGTGGGCGGCGTCCTGCTCGGGCAGCTGCTCGGCCTGGTAGGCCACCGACTCCTGCAGCCGGGCGGCGGCGCTGGCGGTGGGCGCGGCGAGCGCGACCCGCAGCGGCACCTCGGCCTGGTCCTGCAGCAGCGCGACGAGCCGCGCGACGGTGGTGGTCTTGCCGGTGCCCGGGCCGCCGGCCAGCACGCTGACCCAGCGGTGCGCGGCCACCACCGCGGCGAGCCGCTGGCGGTCGGGGGCCTGCGTGTCGAACAGCCGGTCGCGGGCCTCGGCGAGCCGGGCGGCGTCGACCGCGGGCGGCTCGCGCAGGGCGGCGGAGTCGACGGCGTCGGCGATCACGTGCTCCTGGCGCCAGTACCGGTCGAGGTAGAGGGCGCCGCCGACGAGACGCAGCGGACGGTCGGCAGGGCCGTCGAGGCCGTCTGCCACCAGGACGCTGGCGCGCAGGGCGGCGAGCCACGCGTCGACGTCGGGCCACGGGAGGTCGTCGGTGGCGGTGCCGGACGCGGTGCCGTCGACCTCGTCGACCACCGTCACCTCCTGCGCCGTGGACAGCTCGAGGCACACCGACCCGTGGCGCACCGCCCGCACGGCGAGCGCGACGGCGAGCAGCACCGCCTCGTCGGTCTCGGGTCCGAGCCGTTCGAGACGCCGGGCGACGTGGACGTCGGCCGCTTCGAGCACGCCGGCGTCGTTGAAGGTGGCCAGGACGCCGGTGGCTCCGCGGGCGCGGTGGACGTGGTGCGGGTCGTCGAGCAGGCTCATGCGGCACCCCGGTCGAGCAGGTCGGACAGCGCGACGACGAGCGCCGCCGGCGGCTGCCACGAGAACACGCCGCACGGCACGCCGTCGACGAGCGGGGTGTCCGGGCCGCACATGCCGCGGACGAACAGGTAGAGCACGCCGCCGAGATGCACCGCGGGGTCGTAGCCGGGCTGGCGCCACCGCAGGAAGCGGTGCAGCGCCACGCAGTACAGCAGCGCCTGCAGCGGGTAGTGGGCGTCGCGCATGGCGCGGGCGGTGGCCTCGGGTCGGTAGTGCCACGACGTCAGCGGCTCGTCGCGGTTGCCGACCCAGTTGGTCTTGTAGTCGACGACGAGGTGGCGCGGGGTGCCGGCGTCGTCGCGCACCCGCAGCACGAGGTCGATGCTGCCGGTGAGGAAGCCGCGGAGCCGGCGCTCGAGCAGGACGGGCACCTCGAGGTCGTCGGCGTAGCCCGCCATCGGGTCGTCGGCGGGCAGGTGGCGGCGCAGCAGCTCGGCGATCTGGCCCACGGTCGCCTCGCCCGTGGGCACGTCGCCGCCGACCATCGGCATCTCGAAGCCGAGCTCGTCGAGCCGGTCGGCGCGGCCGACGTGGGCCAGGCTGAGGCCGGGTGCGAGCGGGCCGAGCGGCGTGGTGATCGGCGCGGCTAGCGACTCGCCGAGCGCCACGGAGCCGACGCCCGGGAACCGGTCGGCTCCCGCGGCGGCCGCCTCGGCGACGAGGTGGGCGGCGAGGTCGGGCGTGGTGAAGTCGGCGGTCTCGAAGACCTCGTGGACGAGCGT